>JAJZEJ010000776.1 GCA_021828635.1 Chloroflexota bacterium | reverse complement strand
ACAGCGCATTCATCCCACGATTAACCTGGAAGACCCTGACCCACGTTGCGATCTAGACTATGTTGCGCATCAGAGTCGATGCCTGGATATTCAGCGAATGCTCACGACCGCGAGCGGCTTTTCGGGCCTGCACGCGGCCATGATTCTCGCATCCTACCAGGTGGAGGCACAATCATAACATGGCAACTAAAATCGTGATTACCGGCATGGGCGTCATTTCCCCTTATGGCGTTGGAGCCGACGTGCTGTGGGAAAAGCTCATGCAGGGTGAAAGTGGTCTGAAACCACTAACGACCTTCGAGACGGCCCACATTCAGTGCAAGGTCGGCGGCCAATTGCTCGATTTTACGCCTGCCCCTTATCTCAGCCCACGCACCACGCGCAAAATAGATCGCTTCTCTACCTTTGGCCTGATTGCCACCCAGCTCGCCTTGCGCAATGCCGGTCTACTTGCTGATGATAAGCAGCCGCTATGGAGGCTGCAAGAGCAAGGTGGGGAGCGTGTCGGTATCACTGTAGGCAATACTATGGGCGGCTGGGAATTTGCCGAACGCGAGTTGCGCCATCTATGGGAGGCTGGCCCACGCGAGGTCAGTCCCTACATGGCAACAGCCTGGTTTCCCGCCGCCGCTCAGGGCAGCATCTCTATTCAGTTCGGCATCAAAGGTATCGGACGAACCTTTATCAGCGACCGTGCGGGTGGTGCGCTTGCCATCATGCATGCGGCTGATTGTCTACTGCGTGGACGTGCGGATATAATGCTGGCCGGTGGTACTGAAGCTCCATTCTCACCCTATGCCGCGCTCTGCTTCGAGACTTCCGGCCTGATGTCAAAGCAGGCCGTGACAGGTTCAATGGAGGCATATCGTCCCTTTGATTGCGAACATGATGGGCTGGTCGCGGCGGAAGGCGCGGCTTTCTTTGTGCTTGAGCGAGCGGAGGACGCGCAACGCCGTGGCGCAACCATCCTTGCGGAGATAGCAGGCTGGGCCTCAACCAACGACGGCTATGATTTTGTACAACCTGCACCTGACGGTATACGCTATGCCGATGCGATGAAACAGGCGCTGCAACGTGCCAACCTTGAAGCCGATGAACTGGATTGTCTTTTCGCTGCCGGTTCGGCGGTTGCCAACGAGGACATATCGGAGACATATGCCATCCGTCAGGCACTAGGGAAAGCAGCAGACAGTGTACCGGTCTCGACACCAAAGTCGGCCTTTGGCAACCTTTTCGGCGCGGCACAACCCCTTGATATGGCTATCGCGCTCCTTGCTATGCAGCAAAACATCATTCCGGCGACACTGCATCTGGAGCAACCGGCCCCAGAATGTGACCTGGACTACGTGCCACAAAAGCCGCGACCCGTTGAGCATCTCGATCATTGCCTCATCAATGCTCGCGGCATGGGTGGCGCAAACGCTTCTATCGTATTACAACGTTGGACGTGATCTATCACGCTCATATGGAGCATAAAAAGGAGAGTTCTCAATGACTCAGAGTCAACAGGCAACCTTCGCACGTATACAGATGCTGCTACGCCGACAGTTGGGTGAAGATGTCGAAGTCGAACCGTCCACTGACCTGCTCACCGACCTGGGCATGGAATCGCTCGAACAGGTTGAGTTGGGCCTTCAGTTGGAGAAAGAGTTCAACACCAAGATTCCTATCGCGGAATTGCGCAGTTGTGTCACTGTCGAGGAGATCACCGATCTCCTGGAGCAGAAAATAGCCGCGTAACACCCACGAGCATATATGCGGAAACCGCGAGCATATGGTGAGCATGGTACCCACGAGGGGATGCCACTACATATATGCGCCGATGGAGACACACGTTATATGTAGTGGCACCCCTTGTGGGTACCATGCTATTCTTCTTTAGGATTGTATTGCCCACAAGAGATGTCAAAAAGAAAGGAAATAGTGTAATGCCTCGTACTACGCGCTCTATTTTCGTCAAGGGTACACCCGATCAGGTATTCGAGATCATCAACGACATCCCACGCTGGACGGAACTGTACACGAATATGTCGGCGGCAAAGGTAGTTTCATTTGAACGCTATGGCCGTTTCGCCAAACTCACCTTTGAACTGACCAACAAGGAAGGGCATACCTGGCAGGCATGGCGTATGTTAGATTATCAGGACCGCATCGTCACGTCGCGGCGCGGCTCGCCCTCTTTTCCCTATGTATTTCATCATCTCACCTGGACGTGTGAACCAGCCGAAGAAAACGGTGTTACCGGTACGTTGATGACATGGGCCGATGACTTCGAGATGGATGCAAAGTCGCCCATCAAAAATGAAGTGGCACACGCGCCGATGCTAGAACACATGACCGAGGCGCAGGAGAACTTCAAGCGCGTCATCGAAAACTATCTGGCTGCGGGTGTATAGGAGATAACGCTATTCTCTCAACTTAGCCGCTTAGCCACGAAAGATACCCCAAAAACCCCGGCGTGTGGATGGGAGAATAGCGCCATCGGTATTGGCGTTGGATAGATTAGCTCCACTCAGATCGGAGCCAGTTAGGTTTGCAACTTTCAAAGTCGCGTTGCTCAGATTGCTCTCTTTTAATGAAGCGTTCGTAAGGTCGGCCCCGGTTAAATCAGCGCCGCCTAAATTGGCGTTACTCAAATTGGCCTGAATGAGTTTAGCCAGGGTGAGATCAGCTTCGCGTAAATCTATACCTCTAAGGTCCGCGCCAGTGAGATCGGCGAGACGCAAATTAACCCGTTTGAAATTAGCGAGGGCGAGATTAGCTCTTGCCAGGTTAGCGTTACCTAAATCTGGCTGAATCGTCGGGTTTTCTTGCCGCCACTGGTTCCAGGTCGCCACACCCTGTTTAAGCACGTAGAGATGGGTTGGCTGTGCCATGACCACTGTGCCTCCTTTACTAATGATAATGAAATTTCTTTCATAAGAATTTTTACATTATAGGCATAGCACAGCTAATAGAGCAAGCAAATCACCTTTTTGGTCAAGGTTACGCCAAAAATGGGACTTGTAGCGTAATTACACATGCGTTATAATTGACAACATACTAGTTTTTATTAGAATATTTGCATGGAATTTTTGTTTGTATGAAAAGGCGGAAAATAAATGGGTAGTATCTCTGCGACTACAGATCGTCTTGAGCCTCCCCGCGCTCTTTTAGATGAAGCGTACAGAAGCTTAGACTATCTAAAAGGTACATTACTCACCGCAACCAATGCTCCATTACCGTCTAGTAGAGAGGCAGAAGAGTGGTTAGATAAAGGTGATTGGCTCGCATTAGCACATACAGTAGGTGCTGAAAAGATTTTTTTTGTGAATAATGACCCTGTAATAGTTTTTTATGCATTACAGCAGATTCCCCATGAAGATATATTGCTTGATATATTTCGCCGTATCTGGTGTATGGCACGTCCACAATGTCTATTTCTTGCCCTACCGGGAGAATTGCGCGTTTATCGTCTGAACCAAGCGCCAGCAGTGACGATTACAGAGTTGCAAAAAAGGCAACTCGCAATTGCTCATGATATAAGCCAGGTAGCCGAAAAACTGCACGCTTATCGCCGTACACAGGTTGAATCTGGTTTGCTCTTTGCTGAAAAGTTCTTTGGTGATTTTGAAGAACGTGCTGATAGACAGTTAATCCAGGATTTGAAGACCATCCGTCTTTATCTGTTGAGAACAGGGCTTCAACAAAATTTTGCCCACGCATTAATAGGGCGCTCCATTTTTATTCGCTATTTAGAAGATCGTAACGTTCTAAAAATGGAGCATTATGAGGAGATTGCTCGTGGACATCCTGAATGGGCAAATTGTCTTCAAGAGGAGCTTGAAAAGCCTGATCTGAGGCCAGGGCAGGAGAAGCGTATCTATGTGCGTGTACTCCGTAATAAAGATTTTACCTATGCGCTCTTTGACTGGCTGGCAGAGCATTTCAATGGTGATATGTTTCCTAAAGATGCTGAGGAAAAGCAGGCGATTGATGAGAAAAAGCACTTGCACGGATTACGCTCATTTCTCTTAGGATATTCAGACATCAATCAGCCTACACTTTTTTTCTGGGCCTATGATTTTGAGATCATCCCGATAGAACTTATCAGCAGCATTTACGAAGAATTTTATCATAAAGAGAACATCTATGATAAGAGGAAAGAAGTAAAGCAAGATGATAAAGGGACATATTACACTCCAAGCGTGCTTGTCGAATTTATTCTTTCGCAGGTGCTGACAGAAGAGCGTCTTGCTACCAATCCCCGTATAGTGGATCCGGCCTGCGGATCAGGTATTTTTTTGGTAGAAGCCTTTCGTAGAATTGTTCGCTATCATTACAAGCTGCAAGCAGGGAAGGCGTTACAGGCTGAAAACTTGCGTCATATCTTACGAGAGCAGCTTAGAGGCATAGAAATTAATGAAGAGGCTACGCGCGTTGCTGCTTTTAGCCTGTATCTTGCTCTTCTTCATTACCAGCAACCACCAGATATTCTAAATTGGCGCTTGCCCAACCTGCTGTTCAAGGCTGGTCAGTTGGAAGATGATAATCACTTCAATACCTTATTTTGTAGTAATACCTTCTCTTTAGTTGAGGAAGAGCGGCAATATGTTGGAAAAGCTCTGGAAACGACTAGATATAAGGGAAGAAAAGAAGATGAAAAGCTATATCATTCACCTGGCGACTTACCTATAGCGTTACACTCATGTGATATTATCGCTGGCAATCCGCCTTGGGGATTTGAAAAAGGTACGACAAAGGAGATACAGCAAGCAAAAAAACAGCAGGAGCAATGGTGCCAACATTTTGGCTGGTCTATCGGCGATAAAGAACAGTCTCAAGCATTTATCGCTCGTGCATTGAGCTTGCTAAAAACCGGAGGAGAATGTGGTCTATTAGCCTCAACCGGTATCTTTTTTAATCATCGTGATAATAGCAAAGCATTTCGGCAACGCTGGCTAAGTGAAGCTACCATAAAAACTGTGGTCAATTTTGCTCACGTAAGACATGCTTTTTTCCATAAAAAAGCTAATGCTCCTTTCGCTTTTATACATTTTCAAGCTGTAGCACCACCTGCTGACCATTGGATAAGCTATCTATCTGTCAAAAAAACAGTGGCTACTGATAAGGCGCAACTATTCGTGCTGGGGCAACCTGATATTCGGCGTGTGCGACAAGCTGATCTGATATACCATGATTTTCTCTGGAAAGTGTACTGGTGGGGCAACCATCACGATGCCGCATTCATAAAAGCTTTACGCATTAATCCTACTATTAGTGAGCTAGGCCAAAAAAAGCATTGGTCTGAGCCAGGGCGTGGTTTTCAAGCAACTAGTTTCACTTATAGGAATAAACCGAGTGCATGGTTGCGTGACTATAAGGTACTTCCTACTGAGGATTTTCAAAGATACGGGCCAGTAGACATTTCTCTATTGCAAGAGCCACCAGAAGAAGTAACAAGATTGCCATCAAGTGATCGCATTCAGATCGGTTGGCGTCTATTGATTGGGCAAGGTATTACACAGGCTAATGGCGTCAATGGTAGGATAGAAGCACGTTTAGAGAACCGGACCTATTGTTTTGACAGTTCAATATTTGGTATTAATCTTGACGAAGCTGAAGAATGGGAACGAAAGATCATTATCGGTATTGCCTGGTCTTCTCTAGCACGTTATTACTATTTCATGATAGCTGGAACCTGGGGAGGCTGGCGTCATAAAATTCGGTTGGAAGATGCGATGAGCTTGCCTATTCGCTTTCCTAAAGAAGATCGGCTACGTCACAACATTATTGATATAGTGGATATACTTCTACAATGGCCTGTTCAGGACTATTTAGAGAGTGGTTTGCAGCAAGCAGTCAAGCCGCTTGAGCAGCAACTTGATGAGGCCATTTTTGAGCTATATCAACTGAATGAAGCCCAGCGCGATCTGGTTTTGGATACGTGTGAGACTACTTTGGAGTTCTTTTATCAGCATAGTAAGAGTGAGGCTATACAATCTTTAGCAAGATACCCCCGGCTTACTCAGGGGATAATAGACGATCTTCCAAAATCGAGAGCTAGAGAAAGAGGGCTTGAAGGTTATCTTTTTGCCTTTCTCTCCATCTGGAATCATCAATTAGAACCGGATGGCGAGTTTTACTGGCGTGTTATCCGTCCGGCTCAAATTCCCATGATTGCAGTAGTTTTTACAACTCAAGAGGTCGGTGATGCGCTACCTACTATCACAACCTCTGATGAGCAGGAATGGCAGCAAGTTTTAGAGCAATGCGCTAACGCTCTTCATTATCCAATCAGCCGTAGAATTTACATAGATGGCATGGTGCGTGTCGTCACTGATACAGAAATTTATGTGATTAAACGCGATGAGCGTCGATTGTGGACGCGCAGTATGGCTCGTGAAGATGCAGAGGCAACATTAGTACAATTAATGTACCTACAGGAACACATGCTAGAAGAAACTGTGTAGATTGGAAAAATTCATGGGGCGCAAATCTCTCCGTCGTGACACGAATCCGTGGGGACGCTTCAAAGTAGATGTGATAACGCTTATTATCGAAGCTCTCCGCACTCTCAGAACAAGAACCGATTTGGTGCGAGATGAGAAAAAGTTGAATAGATTATTAAGTTTCTGTTTTGTAGAAGCCAACGCCCACCTGAAAATGAATTACCTCCCTGCCTATGAGGCAAAAAATTCTCCCCATCCAGAAGATAAAGAGAAAACTCGACGAGAGGATCAAATTCCTGATTTTTCCTGGAACATTATGGATCATACTGCATCTTATCCTCATTGGCAGAGAAACTTTGCTCTCGAGTGTAAATGGCTTGGACAAGAAACTAGCAAGAATTGGGTATTAACAGAACAATATGTCATGGCGGGGATGTTACGTTTCTTTCTTGCAGAGAAAGGCTATGGAAAAGGTTGTGAGGTTGGCGCTATGGTTGGGTATATGCAGGATATGGAGTTTGATGAAATTTTACAGGAAGTGAATTCTCACATCTCTCAATGCAGTATACATATTCCTCAATTGATAGCTCCTGTATACGAATGGCAAGTACAAGATGTGAGTTATATCCTGCATAGCTCACTAAAACGTATGTTCATACCCGAAGAATTTGCGTTGCACCATTTCTGGCTTGATATGCGCGGTTGCATATTTTCTCCTGAAGAGGTGCAAGAGAAAACAAATCTTCTTCTCTCCAAAAATATTCCAAATGATTCTGTAATAGAAAAGATGCAAGAAGCATTGCCTCCTACACCTTAACATTCTTTGAAATATCTGGCTCGTTGAACCTTGTTTCAAGAAAACTACTCTTCCTGGCGTTTTTGCGCCTCATCAATCAAGCGGATGACCAATTGCAACTTTTTGATACTATGCTCGGCATTGCGCTTGTGGCGTTCGTAGCCTTCGGGATCGAGCAGTTGAAACCAGGCACGGATGTCGTCGTCCGAGGTGTCATACCACTTGGTATCGGCCTGCAAACGCAGATAGACGCGCATCTGTGGGTCTTGCTGGCGCTTCACCAAGCCAAGCGGTTTCGCGCTAACTTCAGGAACGCTCCCGCGCTCCTCTGCGACGGCGGCCTGCTCCACTATTGCATCAGGGTGTAGCTCTTTATACAACGCCTCGATATCGCCAGCACGCACAAAGATACTCGGTCCGGCGCGATAAGGTTTTACGCGCCCATCTTTCACCCATTGATCGAAGGTCATACGATCAATACCCAGGCGTCGTGCCGCCTCGCCCGCATCGATAAAGGCAAAGCGCCCACCTCCAGGTTTATTTGTCATACGCTCCCTCTCACTTCTCTCGCTCCTTGCTGTCTTATCGCTCTTGCAGGGTAATTCCGAAGCCATCGGGGTCGCGCAAGGTAGCTAGCGTGCGCCCCGTGGACTGCTTCTCCGGCGGCATCGAGAAATGCACGTCCTTTGCCTTGAGCGCCTCATAAGCGGCCTGAATATCGTCAACCACAAAAGCAAATTGCACGCTTCCGGCTGGTGGGCGCTTTTCAGTCGTTTCATTTCCGGGTGCGCCACCGACATGCAGCGCCAGCGTCACATCACCTGTGCTGAACTCTGTCCAGCCCGGCGAAGCAAAACGCAAGGAAAAGCCAAGCACATCGCGGTAGAACTCGGTGGAACGCTGCATATCGCTGACATAAAGCACAATATAATCAGGTTTCTTGAACTGTATCTCCATCTTTGGAATGCTCCGTCCGTGAATCTTGTCGGTAAAACAGTAAGAGCGTGCTACCATAGCGGCGTTCGTCGTCCAGATGCAGATGCGTACATTGCGCGGCGACCACACCCGCACGCTCTTTGGGATGTACCTGCACAATCACCAGCCCCTCCGGCGCAACGAGCGGCGAACCATCGAGCAATTGCAAGGCTTGCGCCGCCATCTCATGGTATTGAGGGGGCGCTACATAGATAATATCATATACACGTTGTCCCTCTACCCTCGGACGCGATAAATCGGTCCCTACAGAGGGTTGTGTGTGCGTTGCAGAGCGGGTTGCATCGGTTCCAGAGTGGGTTTGTAGGAATTTGAAGGCATCGCCGTGAATGGTCTCGGCGCGGTCGGCCAGTTGTGTGATCTGCAAGTTTTCGCGTAGCAGTTTGAGTACTTTGTAGTTCATCTCGATAAAAGTCGCGCTGGCCGCGCCACGGCTGAGCGCCTCGATGCCCACACTACCGGTGCCGCCGAAGAGGTCCAGAAAGCGTGCATCCTCTACCTCGGTCGAGAGAATATCGAAGAGGGCCGTCTTGACACGGTCTATGATGGGCCGTGTTCCCATCGTCTTGGGAGCTTTGAGCTTGCGCCCTTTGGCCTCACCTGTTACCACGCGCATAGCTTTCCTCCTCTAATAAGAGCAATACCGCCTCGGCTTCGCCGATAAAATCATCCTGCTTAGCCCAGTTAATAATATATTCCGCCTGATCTACCTTCAATTTCGCGGGAGCGGCACCCCACACACCCTGGGCAAGTTGTTTCAACTGGTTCTGCTCGATCTGTTGCAAGACCAAGCGGTTCAACACCTTCAAGCGTTCGGCACTGGCGGTGTGTGTGCCACGCATCTCTTGCATCTCGTCCAGCAATTCTTTAGCCCGTAGCCGGTCGCTATCGCTCAGCCCATAGGCATCTTCATCGGGTTCATCCAGGTCTTCGAGTTCATCCTCATCCAACTGTTCATCCGGGTTGATCTCCTCGTCAAAGCGGTTAAGAGCGGAAGGCTGCTCACGCACGATGGCGCTCACTGGCTCAGGCTGTGCGTAGTCTTGCGCCTCATGGTTGGGCTGCAATGGGCGTGAGGGCATTCTCGTCACCTCATTGTTTGTTTGTGGAGGCTGGTCGGGTTGATCGGGCTGCTCAATTTGTGCATTTCTGACAGTTGGCGCGACGCGGTTAGCGGCATCCTGCATAGTTGGGTGCGCGACCATCAACTGATCGATGTCGCTAAAACCCTGCGCGATCATCGCTTGCAAATTTTCCAGTGCCTCACGCAGATTGATACTTGTCAGCGATTTGACTTTAAGCATCGTCATAGCCTGCTTGGGCGTTAAATTGAGATTGTCACGAATAGCAGTAATAAAGTCTGGTAAGGGAATATTGGCCTCTGAGCCGACG
>JAJZEJ010000295.1 GCA_021828635.1 Chloroflexota bacterium | reverse complement strand
CCTACTGTCGAAGCAAGATTGCGGGCGAACGCGCGTTGATACAGTTGATCCAGCAGAAAGCCGCTCCCATCACCATTGTGCGCCCCGGCCTCATTTATGGCCCACGCGACACCAACAGCTTCGCTCGTTTCGCCCGCCTCATCGCTCACGGCCACCTCCCCATCATCGGCTCTGGCGCTAACCTGCTTCCCTTGATCTACGTCCGCGATGTCGCTCTCGGCATCCTCCTCGCTAGCCTGCCTGACTGCGCCGTTGGCAACGCCTACCTCCTCGTCAACGACGAACCCGTCACCCAGGCTGCCTACTTCCACGCCCTCGCGTCTGCCCTCGGCGTTCCCCCTCCCAGACTCCACATCCCCTACTCCCTCGCCCTCGCTCTGGCCGCTGGCGTCGAAGTCGCTGCTCATCTCGCCCAGCGCCAGCAACCCCCACCCCTTATGCGCTTTGGCCTCCGCCAGATCGGCGGCCAGAATCACTTCCTCATCGACCGCGCCCGTACTGACCTGGGTTTCTCTCCCCAGGTTACTCTCGCCGAGGGCGTCCGCTTGAGCGTCGCCTGGTATCGCTCCCTCGCTAACACTACCACACCACCTCTCACAGACCTAACCATACAAAAGGAGCTTGCACAGTGAACATTTTACTGACTGGCGGCAATGGATTTCTTGGTCGTAATCTCGTTCGAGTGCTGCAAGAGCGCGGTGACAAGGTGCATGTATTTGCGCTTCCTACAGAAGACACTGCCTGGCTTGAAGAGCGTAATGTAGTGGTCTCTCGCGGCGATATTCGTGACCCCGACACGCTCAAAGAGCCGATGCGTGGTATAGAAAAAGTGATTCACCTTGCCGCAATGATTGGCACGTGGCGTCCGATGAAAGAGTATTATGCCGTCAATGTCACCGGCACCGAGAATGTGTGTCGAGCGGCACTGGCGGCAGGTGTGCAACGATTCGTACATATCAGTTCAGCTATGGCCTACGATATGGCAATGGGACGACCGGTAACGGAAGATGACCTCCTGGAGCCACTCGATGAACCCTATAGCCTGACCAAAGCGCAAGGTGATATGGTGGTGCAGCGTATGATCCGCGAAGAACATCTCCCCGCCGTCATTATTCGACCGGGAACGCTTATTGGCCCTGGGGACCGCCTGAACTTTGGGCGTATGGCTGATCGGGTGCGGGCTGGTAAAGGTATCATCATCGGTTTGGGCAATAATGCGGTACCCTTTGTGTATATGACTGATATGGTACAAGGTCTTCTTCTGGCGGTAGATTCCGAGCAGGCTGTGGGGAAAATCTACAATATTAGCAATGATCAACCCTTGACTCAGAAACAATATCTCTCTGCCATTGCCCAAGAATTTGGTGTCACTCCACCGCGCATGCACGTACCCTACACTCCGCTCTACGCCGCTGCCTATGCCGCTGAGCGCCTGGCTGTGTTCAGCAATGATCGAATCTTGCCTTTCCTTACACGGCATGGTGTCAAGCTCTATGGAGCGAACAATCTCGTTTCTATTGAGAAGGCACGCCGCGAGCTGGGATTTACGCCACAGGTGTCAATAGCAGACGCTGTACACATCAGTTGTGATTGGTATCAACATCAGGATGCTGAATGGCAAGAGGTGGGCCTCTCTGCTCCTTGCCTGGCGAAGGCCGAATAGAAAGAACGTTATGCCACAAAGAATAATAGACAAAGTAGTGATTATTACGGGCGCGAGTTCGGGCATTGGTGCGGCTACAGCCCGTGAATTCGCGCAGAAGGGAGCCAGAGTAGTGCTGGCTGCCCGACGTGCTGATGAACTAGAAGCGCAGGTCGCCAGGATCACAAAAGCGGGTGGTCGTGCCGTAGCTTGTCCGACGGATGTTACTGATACCGGGCAGGTGCTTAGGCTGGTAGAATTCACACGGGAAACCTTTGGACAGGTAGACATACTCGTTAATAATGCCGGTGCCAACTGGGGGAAGCCTTTTGTAGACACATCATATGATGAGATTATACAGCTATTGCAGGTAAACCTGCTCGGTACAATTATAATGACACGTGCTGTGTTGCCAGAGATGGCACAGAGGCATAACGGAGTCATTATTTCCGTTGGTTCCGTGGCAAGTCACGTCGCTCTCGAACCTCTTTACTCGGCAACAAAGTTCGGAGTACGCGGTTTCGCCCTATCGTTGCGCCGCCAGTTAGCTGGCACTGGTGTTGCGATCTGCTTGGTGACACCTGGCAATATTCGCACTCAGATGACGAGTGCCTTACGGGAGCGCATGCCTGAACCGGAACTCGTTGCCAGCACAATTGTCAGTCTTGTTCTCACCCCACGTCGAGAAGTGATTGTTCCACGCAAATATTATGGCATTATCTGGCTTGACAGACTCTTTCCAGGCATGACAGATTTTGCCTTTCATTGGCGGCATCGGCATGATAGAAAACAAGGTTACGCTAGTAACCTGCCCGCTTATGCAAGATCGACCGATTGAAAGGTCTGAGGAAACAAACATTCCTGATTATCTATGCTTTATTCTTATACTTAGAAGGAGAATCTTATGGAGGCGCTGATTACAGGAGGTACTGGATTGGTGGGTCATCACCTCATCCCAGCACTGCAACAGCGGGGTGACGACGTGAGAGTACTCGTCCTCCCATCTGAAAACACAGATTGGCTTGAGGCACGGGGCGTAAAGGTCTATCGTGGCAACATTTGTGACCCTGATACACTCATCGAGCCGATGCGTGGCGTCGATACCGTTTTTCATCTGGCCGCTATGCAAGGTCTATGGGTACCAATTGAGAATTATTATAAAGTCAATGTCACGGGTACCGAAAACGTCTGTCGGGCATCACTCACGGCTGGTGTCCGTCGAGTCGTGCATGTGAGTTCCTGGACCATCTATGGTATGAATCACGGCAAACCCTTGACCGAAGATATTCCACCCGCTCCCCGCAACGATCCCTACTGGATTACGAAAGCGCAGGGAGATCTACTTGTGCAGCGCATGATTGCTAAAGATCATCTGCCAGCAGCGATCATTCGGCCAGGAACGATCTTTGGTGTTGGCGACCGCTTGAACTTTGGGCGCATGGCCGACAAAGTGCGAGCTGGCAAAGGTCTCATTATTGGCTTTGGACACAATGCTCTTCCACTCGTGTATGTGACAGACGTTGTACAAGGACTACTTCTCTGCGCCGACCAGGATCGCGCTGAGGGACAGGCTTTCAACATCACAAACGACCAGCCACTGACGCAAGAGAAACTTTTGCGAGCGATAGCCCAGGAGCTTGGTGTCGCACCGCCTCGCCTGCACGTGCCATATCTTGCCGCTTATGCTATTGCGTATGCTGCTGAACGCGCCGTCAAGTTCACTGGCGCGACCTCTCCGCTTGTTACCCGACATGGCGTCACGCTTTATGGCACCAATAACCGCCACTCGATTGACAAAGCCCGTAAAGAATTGGGCTATACGCCACAGGTAAGCATACGTGAAGGCGTCCATCTAGCCTGCTCCTGGTATCAGGAAGGCTCTTTGTCAGCGCCCAAGAGTAGCGGCGTTAGCTCACAGGGTGCGGCCATCGCTTCTACACATGCGGAAAGCAATGCTACTCCTCACGTGGATGCTTTCCCGACCGCATCAACCGATTCGAGCGCACTTCGTTAACGAAAAACAGCACCCTGACATACGTCTTGCCTGCTAGCCTAAGATGATGGGCAGTAAGATACCTAAACCTAGCACGAAGAGCCAGAGCGCGGGTGCTGGTGTCCCGAAAGGACGCCGCAAACGCGCCAGACGTTCCGCGACACGTTTGTCAAGGTGCTGCAACTGCGTATAACGCCGCTCCAACAGCAAGAATACCAGCCCTGTGGCCGCGCCATAGAGAAGATGCCCCAAAAGCGAGGGGAAAAGGATGTCTGCCGCCTGAATATTCCAGGTGGCTGACCCACCGAGCAGAATGGGCATCAATGTGAATGGCCCGATAAACCACCATGCCAAACCATAGAGCATGCCCCAGGCCACGCTTGAACCAACATCGGGTGATTCATGCTCAAAAAGCAGGCCATAGCTCATGCCGATCAGTGAGCTAATCACGAGATGCACGAAAAAGCCGAGAACGGGTGATGAACCCCCAACTAGAGCAGCGACTCGTGGCAGAACGCCCGTGGCGACCATAATAACGCTGAAAAGCAGGCCACCCACGATACTGGCGGCGATGCCCCAACCGAGCGAGAGCAAGGTCCGTGTTCCGACACCCTCCGCCTGACGATGAAGGGGGTCAGACTCAATAAAGAAGCCAACCCATAAGCGATTCAGGAGCGCGTAGACCAGTCCCAGAAGGATACCATAGATGATGTGACCAACCAGCGAGCCAAAGTACGAGCTTGCGTACTGATAGGACCAGTTCACCGGTTGATGTAAGAGGATTGGCAGAAGCGTTAATGGGCCTAAAAACCACCAGAAGAAGCCATAGGCCATACCCCAGCATAGACTGGAACCGAAACTGCGGGCATCGCGCTGAAAGAGCAGGCCAAAGCTGGCCCCAATTAGAAAAGCAATTGTATAATGCACCAGCACACCGACTGCCGACGAGTTTGAGCTGACAATGCCCGCGATAAGAATAAAGGCGTTATTCTCTACAGCCCAGATGCTAAAAGCCCACCCGCCAACCAGTCCGGCCAACCCACCAACCACGATAGCACGGGTCAGGGTGAAGTACGTCGCCATTCCAGGGGCGAGACGCATCGTTCGCATGCTCCATAGCCCGGCGGTGAGACCAAGCGGCAAGCCAAAGAAGAGCATGTATGCCACCAGTTCAGGAAAATGCGCACGAGCCTGATCAAGCATACCCATTGCCGCCGCCTGTTGCAGCAGTGGAAGCAGGCCAGCAGGTAGCGCGAGCCAGAGCAGAAAGGCATAGCCAAGCCCCCAAATTAGTCCTGAACCAGTATCGAAGATGCGCGTGGCACAGAGCAAGGCAAAAAGTAGCCCATAGCAAGCACCAAGTACTATGCTCACGGGCAACGAGAGCGTTGGCACAGCCAGAGCGGTCAAAGCGCCGCCGAGGCATCCGACAATGCCATAGGTGAGAAGTCTACTGATAGACATAAGAAAATCTCCTAACGTGCGCGATCTTTGACCGCCGTGAGAACGCGCGTGTCCTGCATATCGTCTTGCTCAATTGTTTGTACGAGGTCGCGGGGGAAGAATAGCTCGATCAGCCAATCGCTGAGAACACGGATGCGCCGTTCCAGACCTGGAAGCTTGCTCAGGTAGATGCCGCGCCACATCAGCCAGGCCAGAAAGCCTGAGAAACGCATGCCTTTGATTTCAGCGCAAGCGGTATGATGCCCAACCACACAAAGAATGCCCAGCACATCGAAGTGGAACGGCTTGAGTGGCCGCCCCATGACATTGGCATGGATGTTATGCGCCAGCGTCTTGGCTTCACGAAGCGCGAATTGGGCCGTGGGTGGACAGGTGCCGCCCGCCTTCGTCTCAGGGATACTCGCACAGTCACCAATAGCCCAGATACCAGGAAGATTGGGAACAGCCAACGTGGCATCGACGATCAGCGCCCCACGTTTATCACGTTGGGCCGGTAGCATCTGCATGAGCGGACTGGGTGCTACGCCAGCCGTCCAAATGACTGTTTCCGTGTGTAATTCCTCCGGCGGATTGAGGATGACTGCCCCCTTGCGAGCTTCAACGAGTCGTGTGTTAAGCTTGAAGGTCACGCCACGAACCGCCATACGCTCAAGCGCGTAACGCCCAAGTGAAGGACTCAATTCAGGGAGAATGCTATCACGCGAGTGAACCACGATGATTTTGACTTCTTCGGGTGGAATATCAGGATAATAGGGTAATGCGCCCCGTACAAAGTCATTTAAGGCACCGGCTACTTCGGCACCCGCGAAACCTGCGCCCGCGATCACGAAGGTCATCAGTGCCTGACGTTGTGCCATGTCCGTTTGCAGGTTAGCGCGTTCCAGTACATCAATCACGTGCGCACGAATATGAATGGCGTCAACGAGTGTCTTAAAGTCAAGGGCGTATTCTGCGATCCCTTTGAGACCCAGATAGTTAGAGACACTGCCCACAGCGAGTACCAGGTGGTCAAAAGGTAGCGTGTGGTATGGTGAGGCATTGGTTTTTGAGGACAGTGTAAGCTGTTTTTGCTGAATATTAATATATTCAACGCGCCCATGAATGACACGAGTGCGGCGCAGCGTAGTACGAAGTGGACTGCTGATGTGTGTGGCCTCCAAACTTCCTCCGGCCACCTCTGCCAGCATGGGTGTAAACAAGAGTGCGTTGGTCTCGCTGATTAAGGTGAGCGAGACTGAGGCGTCTGCTCCAAATAATCGTTCTAAGTGGACCGCCGTTTCGATACCGGCGAAGCCACCACCAACAATCACGATGCGTGTCTTCACGCTCGGCTGCGCCACTACCGGTTGCGGCTCAGGGCCGAGGATGCGATAAGCTAAATCATTGAGCAACTGCGTCAAGAGTCCTACGCTCGCGCCATAGAGTACCCAGCCAACAAGAGCGGGAAATAAGGCCCGCATGCCTTGTGCCGTCCATTGTGGTGCCTGGCCTGCAAGCAAGGGCAATAGGATAACACTGATGATGCTCCACAAGACAATACCCGTCGCTGCTGCCGTCATGATGTTATCAATATAGCCCTTTGCATGAGGACGGAAGGCGCAGGCATAGCCAATGCCAACTATGCTGCCCAGCAGAATCCCTCCGAGGCTATTATGCAAGGTTGCTATCAAGATGACACAACAGATCAATCCTGCCAGCAAGCCAATGCTGCCCCGTCGTACATATTTGTTCACGTCACACCTGCTTATGATGGGATTTATTGCTTTACTAATAATGCCTTACAGTTCAAACGCAGAAAGAGGCTGATTTTTTCAGTGGATTGTAGGCAATAATCGTGGGGAGTGAGAGTGCGCATTGCTCCCTCGCTCAGCACATTTAACAAAGAAGGTTACCGCCGAAAAATGCATCTATTAGATGCATTTTTCGGCGGTAAGGGTAAGCCGTCTTCCTGTTATCTTTGCAGCCGTGGAAAGAGCCTGAGCGCGTTGTTTCTCTCGATATCCTCGCGCTCCTGTTGGCTGAAGCCTGCGTAGGTCTCTATGCCTTTCAGATTGGAGGGCGTTTCCGCTTCTGGGGCGAAGGGATAATCCGTTCCTAAGAGAATGTGAGACGCAGGCACAAGTTGCTGTAAAGAACTCAGCGCATTGACATTAGCGGAGAGTGCCGTATCATAATACAAGCTCTGAAGTTGCGCGAATGTTTCCTCGTGAGCGGTCTGAATTACTTTCCCCATTACTTCAGGTGATGGTGGTGTGGTGATGTCTGTTGCTCCTGGGCGGGCCAAAGCTGTCACCATGACGCCAGAGACGATTTTGTTGGCGACGAAAGGAATTGTGCCACCAGCATGTGAAAGAATGAAACGCATGTGTGGGTAGCGTTTCAGTGTCCCTGAGATGACCAGGCTCGCAACCGCACGGGTCGTATCAAAGATGAATTCGAGCATAAAACCCGGCATGGTGGGGATGGGTGAACCGGCATTTCTGGCTGATGGAATCTCACTGCTTGTGAAAACGGTTGGATGGATGAAGACCACAGCGGCGCGACGGTCCAATTCGGCAAAAACTGCGTCAAAGCGCGAATCACCCAGATAGATGCCTGCATAATTCGAGAGCAGTCCAATCCCGTCGGCATGCAATGTATCCAATGCGTAGGCGATCTCGGCCAGTGCATCATCCACGTTGGGCAAGGGCAGGGTCGCAAAGAAGCCTAAGCGGTCGGGCCAGCGTGTCATGCTTTGGGCCGCGAACTCATTGAGCGCACGGCCAACTATGCGCGTTGTCGTGTCATTGCCAAAGCATAATCCTGGCGAAGAGACCGACAATAATGCCATTTGGATGCCATAGCGGTCCATGACGGCCAGCGAATCCTCTGGTTGCCAGCGTGGAAATGGAATTCCGCCCGATTGAACTACGCCAACCTTGCTTAACTCTTCAACATACTGCGCTGTGAGCAAATGATGGTGTGTATCGATGCGCCCTTTATTCATCATACTTCCTTTTTTGTGTATTCTACTCTACTGTTCGTTTAGTCTAATTCAGGTGGACGGAACAGGCGCGTATGCTTCACCGGCAATTTGAAAAGTCGAACGGCATTCCCGCCCAAGATCAGATTCAAGTCATCCTGTGGGATGCGTAAGCGACTCATTTCACGCATGCTCCAACCCCAGAAATCGACCTGGTGATTGACTGGCCCCTTCTTCCGCAATTGCACGGCATAGGAGGGTGGATAACGGCCAGGTTGAGAATGGAAAGGAATGCTCGCGCCCCAATCCGTTCCCCAGAGCAGTTTATCAGCCCCGATATTGGGGTCAGCCAACGCACGTTCGTAGAGTTCGGTCCACCACAGCCCCGTTTCCAGGTAGACATTGCTATGACTGGCGGCTACATGCAGGCAGTCCTCTTGCAAGCGTTCAGACCACCAGCCCTGCACTCCTCCGTGATCGATGATGAGCGGCACATCCGGGAAGGTGGAGGCCAGATCATGCACCCAGAGCGGATTGTAATTGAAAGGGCCAAGCCCTCCCGTCGAGTAAGGAACATCATAGCCCATCGTGCAACCACTGTGGATGCGGGCTGAAACCTTGTGCTTTCTGGCAACCTGCAAGATCGCTAGCATGTTGATAACA
The DNA here is from genome assembly GCA_021828635.1 of Chloroflexota bacterium. Next base: position 907 of record JAJZEJ010000295.1, on the reverse strand, counting down.
GCCGTTTCGCGGCTCACTGGCTTATAAGGGTCAGGTGGTTGTGGCATATAAGGGCTGATCTCGCCGATGCCCACAAACTTGCCCGTAGAGAGCAGATGGTCAAGCGCCACGCAGACGCCCTCTATCGACCATTCTAGCTCGCCTTTGCGTACCTGCCGCATGTAGGCGTGGGCATCGCATTCAGCTACGAACTTATCGGGATGCTGCTCTACAATCCGCATGTTGATCTCATCGGTCATGCCGAACGCGGGGAGCAGCACACACATATCAACATCATAGCATTCCATGTCATAGAGCAGACGAGGTGTATTATCATATGGCACTAAATCGACCATTGTATGGGAGAGTTGCTCCCATTTGCCGCCATGCTCAGTGTTTTCGTGTTGGTCTGTCTGTTTCATCGCTGGACCTGCCGCGAAGCGTTGTGGGTGAACATGGGTATCGACGATAAATCGTCCTAGTTTCATTTTATTTCCTTTCTGTGCTTCCTTATGTTATGCCGTTCTCGTCCTGGCAATCTCCTCCAATCCTAATGCCCTGATTGCTTGTTCGCGTAGAATGTGCTTTTGCACTTTTCCACTGCCCGTCATGGGATAAGCGTCCACAAATTGGAAGTAGCGCGGTATCTTCTGATGGCTGATCTGACCTATACAAAAGGTCCGTAGTTCCTCCTCCGTTAGCTGTTCACTTTCTCTCGTGCGTACAACCGCGAGCAGCACTTCGCCGAAGAAAGCATCGGGGATGCCAAGCACGTGGACATCAGCGACTTTAGGATGACGAATGAGAAACTCTTCAATTTCGCGGGGATAAATGTTCTCTCCGCCGCGAATAATGGTCTCTTTCAAGCGACCGACGATATTGACATAGCCCTGTGCATCCATTGTTGCTAGATACCCCGTATGTAAAC
>JAJZEJ010000622.1 GCA_021828635.1 Chloroflexota bacterium | reverse complement strand
TTCACTAATGATGGTGGCGTGGGCATTCGCGGTGCGTGCTAGCATAGCTGGAATATCTTCTTCACCTTTGGGTGGGCGCTCGATCTTCGTCATTTCGACTACATCGAATGGCATGCCCGTCGAGACGCCGCCAAGAATCTGGATACGCTCGGCAATCAAGTCTATTGTATGCTCGATCTCCTCGGCATGTTTGTCGAGCAAAAGGTGTAGCTGATAGAAGGTTGGCCCTGCCGCCTGCCAGTGATGCTTCTTGTACAGGTTGTAAAGGGTAATAGAGTCAGCCAGCAGCTGGTTTAGCAGCGTGACATTCTTCTGAACCGCACCTTCGGGTAGACCGAGCGGCACAAAATGTTGTTGTCCATAGGGCTGGATTTCGTAGGAACGTTGCTGAAACTTTGGCTGTCCTTCTATGCGCTCATGAGAGCGTGTTTGTGTTGCAGTCTGTGTGCCAACGTTCTTTTGTGATTGCATTTTCTTCTCCGACACTTCACTCTATGAGAATACGATCTGAAATGTTTTTGACTAGCTATTCATGCCTCCACCGAGGAAGTGTTTCGCGGCCAGTGCTGCCAATCCTGCTACCGCCATCTTCGCGCCAGTACTGCCCAATGGCCCTCCTGGACTCAGGATGCGATGCAAGAGGTCGGGTTGATTCTGTTGCGCGTAGCTTGTCAGCCGTGCTGCTTCCTGTGGTGACATAGTCGTAGGGTCGGTGTTCTGAATACCGAGTTGTTGTGGGTTGATACCTTGTTGCGTTAACCCTTGCAGAAGGCTTTGGATCAGATTCCCGCGCTGTTGTGGCTGCATCTGCTGATAATATTGCTGATGAACATGCTCAATAGCTTGGGGAGGTGCATTCTGCATAAATTGGTGATATTGCTGATATGCTTCCTGCTCTGGCATCTGCTGATAAGTACCCTGATCCCAGGCATTGGCATAGTGTTGATACTTCTGCGAATCATTCTGACTCTTTTGCCACAAAGGATAGCTCCTTTCTATACAGTAAAAAGTGTATTATAAGAATACACATAATACCGCATGTTTTCTGTCCCTTCCACACGTACCCTACACGCTTTGCCTGAAGCGGAAGTTTCAACTCTGGTTCTTCCATAAGAGATAACGAAATCGGGATGCAGTACCTTCCACGTTTTTCCATTGCAGTGGGTTGTTTTCTCGTCTATCCCCTCGATTTTCCAGGTGAGCGTCCTAAATGTACCTTTTTGTCTTCTCTCCAGGTCTATCACACGTACCACATAAGAGATTGATGCTGTACAGTGATTGGCCTCTTTTCAACAAGGAAGTTGATGAATATGCATCTGGTTTAGTATATTTGTCAATATATATAAAGGTATGTATATTATAAAAACACTATTTATGTGTGTTAAATAACCAGTGAGATCGAGGGAATATATGGGAAGACGGAAGATGACTTGGCGACTGTTAAAGTTATTCCAGGTGAGTGTCAGTACCTTTTTCGAGATTGTCACGCTCATTATCGAGCAAGAAACAGCTCAGCGCAGGCAGGTAGAACTGCGCACCCAGGTACTAGCTCATCAGGAAGCACAGTATCGTATGAACGAGTTTCTTAATATTGCGGGCCATGAACTCAAAACACCATTGACGAGTATTAAGGGCAATGTGCAATTACTGCTGCGCCGTCTTAGACATGGGATATATCTAGATGGCGGGCATCGGCGTGAGACTGAACAGACGTTGGCGGAGGCACAAGACCTGCTAGAGCGTACTGACCAGCAGTTAACGCGACTGACGCGCATTGTCAATACGTTGCTGGATAGCTCACGCATCCAATCTAACACCCTCGATCTCTTTCTTGAGCTATGTGATATGTGTACTCTTGTTCAGGACGTTGCCCAGGATCGTCGCTACGTTCCCAGTACGCGCCTATTGCATGTTGAGATGCCAATCGACAGAGCTATTTTTGTGATGGCGGATGCCAATCGTGTCAGGCAAGCAATTATTCATTACTTAACCAACGCGCACAAATATTCCAAATTAGATGGCCCAATTACGCTACAATTGCGGGAAGAGGAGCATATTGTGCGCCTGCTGGTTCATGACGAAGGGCCGGGGATTGCTGCGGAGATGCAGAGGCGTATCTGGGATTGCTTCTACCGTATACCAGACATGCCGATTGAAAATGGCACAGAGGTTGGTCTGGGTCTGGGCCTCTATGTGAGCAAAATGATTATTGAGCAGCATCACGGTCAGGTAGGTGTGCAGAGCGTGCCAGGGCGCGGTTCTATTTTCTGGTTTACGCTACCGACCGCACGACAAATTATAGGCATGGCGTAAAAATGGGTCCAGCAGGAATTGAACCTGCGACCAAGCGATTATGAGTCGCCTGCTCTAACCGCTGAGCTATGGACCCTTGCGCAAAGCATTGTAACACATTCATAAGGGCTTGTGAAGAGGGCGAAGTGACCAATTTCGGGTTTAATTTTTCTCACCTTGCTGCAAAAATCGTATTTTTCCTATCTCCACAATGGACGAAGTATGATATAATGTTCTCAGTCACGTGCATGGTTTCTGTTCAACGCATTTAACCGAGAGCAGAGCGGGAAATTGGGGTTGTTAAGCGCAGGGAAACGTCGAAGAAGAGAAACGTTTCTTATCTGTCTGCGGGAGGAGCGTAAGCAACTTTTAACTATGTTTATCGCATCACAACAACAAAGGAGTGCAGAACCAATTCTGTCGTGTTCTCCTCCTCAATATTCCAACTTGCACATAGAAGGCCGCGCTATCAGGGTCTGTTACGCGCGGTCTCAACATTTTTCAGGGAGCATTCAATGGAGAATGAAGTAACGATTCGCATCGGAGGTGAGTCTGGTGAAGGCGTCATCTCTGGCGGCGACATTCTCGCCCAGGCTGCGGCACGCTGGGGATACCAGGTATACACGTTCCGCACGTTTCCGGCTGAAATCCTCGGTGGCCCCTGTATGTTTCAGGTTCGCATCAGTGATAAGCCGGTAAGATCGATGGGTGACTATGCTGATGTACTCATTTGCCTGAATAAAGAGGCATATGATCGTAACATCAGAGATTTGCGACAAGGTGGCGTGCTTGTCTACGATCCGTCTGACTTTACGCCGGAGCCGGATACTGGTGATTACATTGTCTATGCAATCCCTTTCAACGAGATTGCACGCAAGCAGATCCAGCTCTTCCAGACGAAAAATATGGTGATGCTAGGGGCGATCTCCGGTTTGTTTGGGCCGCCACTAGAAGCTATTGTGCAACTGGTGCAATCCAAACTCTCCCGCTCGCGCAAAGCCAATGAAACATTGATGGAGAAGAACGGGCTGGCACTTACTACTGCCAATGCCTACGTGAAAGAGAAGCTGGAGAAGCGTGACCCGTATCAGCTAGGGGCGGTCGAGAAAGCCAATCGTGTTGTTCTTAATGGCAATCAGGCTGTGGTTGCCGGTGCATTGGCAGCTGGCTGTGGTTACTTTGCCGGTTATCCGATCACGCCTGCCAGCGACATTATGGAGGCACTGGCGAAGGAATTGCCGCAGGTCGGTGGTACCTTCTTGCAAGCCGAGGATGAGATGGCGGCGCTAGCATCTGTGTTGGGCGCATCCTATGGTGGCATGCGTGCAATGACAGCTACCTCTGGTCCGGGGCTTTCATTGATGGCTGAGCTGATTGGTTTATCTTCAATGGCTGAGCTACCTGCGGTGATTGTCGATGCGCAGCGTGCTGGCCCCAGTACAGGTATGCCGACTAAAATGGAACAGTCTGACTTGAGCTTCGCTCTCAGTGCCGGACACGGCGATACACCGCGTATCGTTGTTGCACCCGCCAATGTTGCTGATTGTTATACGCTCATGATTCAGGCATTTAATATGGCTGAACGCTATCAGATGCCTGTCTTGTTCCTGACCGACCAGTCTCTGACGGCCCGTGTAGAGAGCGTAGATCGTGCTGTTTTCCAGCCTATGCAGCTTGAGCGTCGTGCGATATATAGCAATGGTAATAGTAACGGTAATGGGCATGCTCAGGAGAGTAAAGTACCTGTCGGTGCGGGCGCAGTGGCGGAAGCCTTCGCACGCTACGCGGTAACGGATAGTGGCATTTCGCCAACCTCAATCCCTGGCGCGGGTGCATCTGCCTATGTCGCAACTGGCCTTGAGCATGATGAACTCGGCCATCCCGACTATGAGCCGGAAGATCATACACTGATGCTCCAAAAGCGTTTCCGTAAATTGGAGACCGCTGCGTTGGAGCTATCCCAGCCAGAACGCTATGGTGCTGAAGATGCCACCATTGGTCTGATTGGTTGGGGATCGACAGAAGGGGCCATCCAGGAGGCGGTAGATCGTGCATTGACGCTAGGCTATAAAGTGGCCTCGTTGCATCTGCGTGTTCTCTCACCCTTACCTGATGCGAGCCTCAAAGCCTTTGCCGCTTCCGTCCAGAAGTTGGTTGTGCCGGAGTGTAATTATTCTGGTCAGCTTGCCAACCTGCTCGGCGCGAAATATGGTTTACAGCCCATTCGAGTCAACAAATTCGGTGGCATTCCGTTCACCTCTGGTGAAATTGTGAAGGTCATCGAGGAGGTCAGTCAGTCATGACACAAGTGGTCATCAATCCTACGCCCAAAGATTACAAAAGTGATGTGAAGCCAACCTGGTGTCCCGGTTGCGGCGATTTTGGCGTGCTAAATGCCGCCTATCGTGGCCTGGCGGGCTTGAAATTGGCACCTGATCAGACAGTAGTGGTCTCCGGTATCGGTTGCTCTAGCCGTTTCCCACATTTCATGAAGACCTTCGGGTTTCATAGTGTGCATGGACGCGCCCTGCCTGTCGCGCAAGGCTTGAAGATGGCCCGCCCCGATCTGACCGTGGTTGCGGTCGGCGGTGATGGCGATTTCTTCAGCATCGGTGCTGGTCATCTCGTGCATGCCGCACTGCGTAACATTGACATTACCGTTGTCGTCATGGATAACGAGATCTATGGACTAACCAAAGGACAGACCTCACCGACCTCTCCGCACGGCCATGTCACCAAATCTACACCCTATGGCTTGCTAGCCTCGCAGTTCAATCCGATTGCGACAGCACTTAGCCTCAACGTCAGCTTTGTGGCGCGTGGTTACTCGGCCAAGCCAAAAGAACTGGCGGCGCTGATCGAGCAAGGCATTCAGCATAAGGGCTTTGCCTTTATTCATGCTATGAGTCCTTGTCCAACGTTCTACCATACCTTTGATGCCTGGGATACAGCCATCACACCCATGCCAGCAGACCATGACGCGCACAATCGCATGCAGGCAATGAACCTGGCAATGGAGACCGAAAAACCGTTTATTGGCCTCTTCTATCAAGAGGAGCGCCCGACGATGGACGAGGCCGCTCATCATTTGGTGAAGCAGTCTAAGCCATTCGATATTCAGAGCTATATGCAGCGTTATGCCTAAGTAGCATATTAAGCAGACAGGGTATCCCTTGTGGGTACCCTGTCTGTGAATTGTTTTGCCTCTATTTATCCGATACGGCCTTGCTTAAATGATTGGCTCAGCTTCAGGCGTGGTCTGGAGTGAATTAATGACCACTTGAGCAAACTTCTCACCACAGGCGCGGCAGAACGTTCCCCCGTCGTTGTGAAAGCGACCACCAATAGCCGTAATCTGCTGCTCTGCTGGCTTGCCGCACCATTCGCAGGCGCTACCACGTGGGGCAAAATCGACAGAGATTGGTCGCCGAAACTCGTTGAAGAATGTAGACATAGGAACCTCCTGGGTGGTGCTGATCAGGTGTAACTGTTCATACACACGCTATTCATTCAACAGTACACGAGAAGGACGTTCGTATCTGGTGGTGCATCGTCTGGTGACAGAAAAAACCACGACAATACGTTATCCATTGGACTACGCATCATCGCCCTGGAGCGGCGTTGCTCCCATTGATGTAACATTTGGAGAAGGATTACGTTACTTGCGTATCCATACTATAGCATACTTAACATAAAATTGCTAGTAGGATAGTTTGGATTTCCTACCCTCTGGCATCCTCAACTGTATTTGGCGCAAGAGTCTCCGACTCTTCTTCAAGAGCGGGAAAACGTGAGGAGAGGCGATCACCGATAATCCAGCCGATAATTGCCAGGCCAACAGTGAGACCAAGCCAGATCAGCAGAACCGTGTTTAGCGCGACACCAAAGACGGCAGCCAGTATACCACCTAAGATGATGCCGACGATCAGACCAGTCGTAATACCAATTAAACAGCCGGGGTGGGCGAGATTGCGTCCACGAAGTTTCTTCATCATGATTGTGTATAATACCTTTACTTTGCTCTCTACTTGCAGTCATCTTGCAGTCATCCGCGCAATGCTATATGGATGATAACGCGCCTGACCTATACCGTCAAGGCTGGGTAATCTGTAGTGTTGCTCATTCTATAAGTAAGCTTATTGGGCTATGGACAAAGAAAAAAGAAATTTTTTATAATACCCTTTGTATGGTTCAAGAGATATTGTTGGCATAACTTGTGAGAGGTGAGCATGAAGGTTTCCACACGCTGTACACTGATTGTCATGCGCGGGTATCCTGGAACGGGGAAAAGTACTATTGCGCGTATGCTTGCAATGACATTACGTGTGCCTCTGATAGATCGTGATGTGATTCGTCAAACAGGGGTGGATACGTTAGGGGAAATAGCAGAGATTGGTTGGCTCTCCTATGAACTCATGTTTGCCTTTGCTCGTGAACAATTGAAGTTGGGATTAAGTGTCGTCATCGATTCACCACTCACGTATTATAACACCTACGTGCAGGCGCGGCAGATCGCAGAGACCCTTCATGTTCCCATGTTGGTTGTGCATTGCCAATGTGCCGAGGAACTGCAACGTCGTCGTCTTGAGGGTCGTAAAGGCGAAGTAGCGACGTTTCAGATTACCTCGTGGAAAGAATGGTTACGCTGGAAACCACGTTTTGAATATTTTGAAGATCATGGTTGTGTACTGGACACCGGCAAGCCATTGGATGAATCTTTAGCACGAGTAGAAAGTGCGCTTCAGGTTCTACACGCAAACGTGCCGTAAAAATCGATGGTGTTCTATAACGAAATAATATGGTAATTGTGGTGTAGGGACCGATGTATCGCGTCCGCCCATACGGACGCGGTACATCAGTCCCTACGGGCTTATTCAGCTAGTAATGCTTCTAGTTTCTCTTGGATAGTCTGGGCAGATGGATAGAAGACAGCCTCTTCCTGCGCGTTATAGGGTGCGGGAGGAGCTTTGAGTGCTGCGATGAAGACTGGCGTGCAATCCAGATCATAGAAGCAATGCTCCACAATCCACGAATGAATATGCCTACCATAGCTACTCAGGTCGGATTCTTCTGTCACCACTAGCACGCGGTTAGCCTCGTGAACGGCAGCTTTAATGGTCTCTTCATCGAATGGTTCCAACGTGCGCAGATCGACAATTTCAATCGCGCCCCCATCGAGATTGACAATGTTGGTAGCAGCGATACAGGCTTCAAGTACCATCGTACCCCAGGCAATAATGGCGGCATTGACCGGGCCTGCGCCGAGCTTGATGCGTCTAGCTTTGCCGATTGGTTGCGTATAATAGCCATCTGGCACTTGCCAGTACTGGCTGATAGCTTCGATGACGTTGCCATTGCTGTCTTTGGGCGGCTCGGCGCGATACAGGCGTCCACGCTCCAAGAAGGTAACAGGCGATTGTGCGCGTGCAGCCTCTAGTAACAACCCTTTTGCATCATAGGGATTTGATGGGCAGATGGTAATCATGCCAGGGATAGAGGTAAACCATTGTTCGCCCGCATTAGAATGGCCGAAGGCACCACCACCCGCGCCACCACTAGAGATGGGACCGCCGCCGCCGCTACCAGACTTGGTGCGAATGAGCATGGGAACTGTCCAGGTACCGTAGTTCTGATAGGAATAGCGTGCTGCTAGGCGAATGGTCTGCGCTGCGGATTGATGATAATCTACAAATTGTATCTCAGCACAACGCGCTTTGCTGTCATGCATGCCCGCGCCCGCGACGATACCAATAATCACTTGTTCATTCAATGGGCTACTGATAGCGCGGCCAGGGAATTGTGTGACGAGGGTAGCTGTTGCCCCAAAGACACCACCTTTAGGGCTACCGACATCCTGGCCATAGACAAAGAAATCGGGGTCACGTTGGGCCAGTTCGGCCAGAGCTTCGTTGATTGCAGCCAACATCGTCATCTGGCGTTTATTGCCGCGTGGCGTATTCTCGCGCCACTCAGGAACATAGACAATGTGATCTAGCACACGCTCACTTGTTGCTTCAGGCTCTTGAAGAACTTCCTGCTCAATTTGTTCTAGTTCGGCGCGTACCTCTTTACGCATGCGGTCAAGATCGCTTTCTTGCAGGTAGTCATGTTCGACAAGCCATCGCCCAAAGTTCTTGACAGGGTCTTTCAGCGCAGTGGTCAGTTCGATCTCTTCCTTCTTGCGATATGACCTGATATCGGTACTGCTTGAATGTGCATCTAGCAGTCCTAGATGGAGATGCATGAACGCGGGGCCGCACCCAGAGCGTATATGCTCTGCCAAGCGGCGCGTGGCCTCATAGGTTGCTATGACATCGGTGCCGTCTACATCTTCCGCATAAACACCACCACCTTTGGCCCATTCTACCAGCGAACCTGCCCATTGAATAGACGACTCGGCGGTAATGGCCCAGCCGTTATTCTCAACTATCAGTAAAATGGGTAGTTGATGAACCGCTGAGGCGCGGAAAAGAGCATTAAAATCATTGGTGGCTGCTCCCCCATCACCAGTGGAACATAGCACGATTTCGCCAGTTACATCGTTATGTCGTTGAATAGAGAAGGCAACACCGCCCGCAAATGGAGTATGGCCAGCCACTTCGCTGACCGCAGGCAGAATATGATGCTGTTTGCTACTGTAATGGGAAGGCATGTTTCGACCCGCGCACATCGGTCCTGTTGTGCGTGAGTATGCTTCACGGATAGGGCCGTATAAATCATGTGTTCGTTGGAGCCAGGCACCCAGATCACGGTAGTAGAGAGAAAGCCAGTCATGCTCTTCCAATGCTGCTACTACCGCAGCCATACTTTCGTGTCCGGCACAGCCAATGTAAAAAGGGAAACGTCCTTGTGTCTTGCGTGTTTTTAGGAGATCATTTGTCACTCTCGCTGTTACCATTGTACGGTAAAGCGCGATGACATCCAGCGTCGTTGCGGGAGTATCGGCTTTCGTAGCGCGAATATTGGTTGTCATACTAATATTGCCTCCATAGATGATGCATCCTTCTTCCTTTATGTTGCCTTTCTCATTGCGAAACATGCCAGAATCATTATAGATTTTCTACAGGCGAATTGCAATGTTACCTATGATAGCTCTACCTTTGTCCTTTTGTCCTGGCTGTTGTTTTTCTGTTGCTTCTTACAAACGGTGAGTTGTATAATGTCAATGTTTTGTGAAAGCAACATTTGCTACTAGCTAAACGAGACGGAGAGATTGAAATAACAGGTTTGTATGTATCAGATAGGCTGGAATGGAACGGCATAGCGTTATGAACACGTCCCTTTCGATACCGTTGTTACGTAAGCTCTATGCCCGTATGCTATTGACCAGATTAGTTGATGAGCGTCTTGTGCGTTTGCATACGCATGGTTATGGTGATGTAGTGGCAAGTTGCCAGGGACATGAGGCTACTCAGGTCGGTACAGCTATCTGCATTGAGGTCGGCCAGGACTTTACACTACCCTACTACCGTGACCTGGGTGTGAT
>JAJZEJ010000515.1 GCA_021828635.1 Chloroflexota bacterium | reverse complement strand
GCAATGTTTCAATCAACGCTTGTGAGATACGTCGCCCAATAGCCAGAAAATTGCTGCTGTTGATGCCATGCACTACGTCTCGGCTTGTGAAAATGACGCCGGTACGTCCCTGCTTGAGTACTGTGTCGATATGTTGCGCTACCCCAGTGCTGGCAGTGTGGGCCGCCGTTTCACTCTCAATGATGGAGGCGACCGGCAACTCGACTCCGACTACGTTGGGCAAAGTGAGCAGGTTGGTAAGTTGCTGTGTGCTACCGGGGACGTAGGAGCCGACGATCACAAGCCCACCATTGTTAACAGGTTGAGTACCGATGATTTCTAGTGCGCTGAGCAGCGAGCGGGGCGTAATGCCTCCACGCAGGCGCACAAAACTGGCGGCGGTACGATAGCCAAAACGTTTGCCCTCAGCTTCAGCGTACAGCAAGCCCAGTACAACGACAGCTAGATCGCTATAGCTCACCGCGTTCACCACTACCGGCACGCCGCCCGTGACCGTCTTGAGCCGTTGCGCGACTGCCTCTGGCCCACCATTACGAATCAATGCCAGATCGAGACTCACAATCTGCTCAGCATGCCAGTAACCCTGGCTTTTCTCCTCAATCCATGCCGGAAGATAGGCTGTTGTATAGCTAAAGGCGCTGTCCTGAGCATAGGGCGTTTCATGTGCTGGTACCAGCGTATCGGAGGTTGCTGTGGGCGTAGCAACATAGTGTGTATCGTTAATCGTATAGCGCCCACCCTCGAAGAAGGCCGGAACGATGAGATGCCCATCCCATGTGCGACCCAGGCCACGCTCTAATGCGAAAATTTCGGCGGGATAGTGACCGCGCAGCGTTGAGTCGCTCCGACTGGCAAGCACAAAGTCAGTCTGTGCTTGCTGTGCCGCTACCAGCAGTTGCCGCGCAGTGCGTTCATTCAGTACGACGGCATCCGGTTCTGGCATACTGCGTGCGTTGGTGAGCAGGTAGAAGAGTCGCTTTTCACGGGTAAATGCTTCTGTGAGCGTTGCTTCATCCCAGGTCAGTAGCAATTCTACATCGTGAACGGTTTGTGTGCCGGTTGGGTCATCATCGATTACCACCAGGTGGCGTCTGCTCTCAGCCAATGCTTGCTGAATGCGTGGCAAAAGCGCCGCCTCGTCTGGTGGAGGTGGAAGGTGCGCGGTTAATGCGCTCAGTGTGAGCATAATTTCCTCGGTGATATATGTAGTGACATCCCTTGTGGATGCCATGTGACCTCGGTTCGGTCAATGTCATAAGTCTAATGCATGTGCAAGCCGCCGTTAATGTCGAGCGTGACGCCTGTTAAATAGGAACTCTCATCCGAAGCCAGGAACAGGATGCACTTGACGACATCATCGACTGTGGCGATACGGCCCATCAGCGTGCCGCTAGCCAGTTGGGCTTTGTGTTCCTCCGTCATTGGCGTACCTGTGATATCGGTATCGACCATCGAGGGAGCCACACAATTGACGCGAATGCCGAGCGGCGTGAGTTCGCGGGCGATAGCTTTGGTAAAGCCCATGATACCCGCTTTGGCCGCGCTATAGTGCGATGAACCAAAAACGCCGCCGCCGCGCTGCCCAGAAACCGACGAAAGCGAGACAATGGTTCCACTGCCGCGCTTGAGCATAGCCGGTACTGCTGCCTGCGTAGCCAGGAAAGTGCCTTTGAGATTGACATCCATCACCAGATCATACTCTTCTTCAGCAATATCAACAAAGCGTGTGGGACGAGTGAGACCCGCGACATTCACCAAAATATCCAGTTCGCCAAATGTCTCTGTAATGCGTTGCACCACGTTGATCATAGCCTGCTTATCGCGCACATCGGCTACCATACCTAGCGCGGAACAAAGCGTGCTGAGTTCATCTGTGACACGTTGCACACCGTCGGGCATGATGTCGGTAATCACAACTTTCGCGCCCTCTTTTGCCAGCGCGAGCGCGGTTGCACGTCCGATGCCGCGCTGTGATCCCGCACCAGTCACCAGCGCCACCTTATTTGTAAATCTATCTTGCATGTGAAACTCCTTCTATCACTTTGCCTCGTTTTTCCCTGTAAGCTCTTCCATGAGACGAATGAGAATAGAATCATCTAGATTATCCCAACCCTGTAGATGGGCCATTTTGTACATCTGGTGTGCCGTGGCACCAAGCGGGAGTGGATGACCCAGCGCGTTGGCCGTCTCCATTACGAAGCCCAGGTCTTTGACCAGGATTTTTAAGGCGCTCTTGGGCGGCGAAAACTGTTCCGAAACCATGCGCTGCCCCCGGTCGCCAAAAATCCAGCTATTGCCTGCGCTAGTCGTGATAATATCGTAGAGCATCTTTTTATCTAACCCCATATGTTCACCGAACGCGAGTGCCTCGGCGGCAATGGCATTATGGACACAGACCATTAACTGGTTAATCATTTTCACGGCCTGCCCATCCCCAATGCGCTGACCCGTATGATAAATATGTGAACCTAGCACATCTAATAGCGGGCGGCAACGTTCCAAAACCTCTGTTGGGCCACCAACCATGATGCTCAAAGCAGCATTGGTGGCTCCCACTTCACCGCCGCTCACCGGAGCGTCCAGATATAGGATACCACGTTCTTGCAGACGAGCCGCCGCGCTCTGTACCATGCGTACACTCATGGTACTCATGCCCATGACAATCGCGCCGGGTTGGAGTGCAAGTGCAGCTTGTTCTGGCTCGAACAGGATAGATGAGAATTGTGTATCGTCAACGACCATCGTGATAAGCACATCGCTAGCTGCAGCCACCTGCCGTACATCCTGCGCGGCCCGCGCTCCCTCAGCCACGAGTGCTGCGACCGGGACGGGGTTGATGTCGTAAACGGTACATGGATAACCCGCCTTGAGGAGGTTGTGGGCCATTGGGCGACCCATCACGCCCAGGCCGATGAAGCCGATGCGCGGTTTTATACTACCTGTCTGCTCTGTCATAAATACTTGCCCTCCTAAATTTCGTGAAGTATCTGGATTTCTACATTTTGTACATCGTATGATGCATATATAACATAAGAACACTCCATATTCAACTGTTTTTCATATAGACACAGACAAATAACGCCGCCTGGGTAGCGCAATGTGAGAAAATAGAACAGGCTGAAATTTTATAGTGCTGAATAATACCCGTCCTACGGGTGAGATATGAACTGAAGGAGTTATCAATGCGTCTGGCAGAATTGCGTGCTGAGGTGGCACGTTATGCGCGAAAAATGTATGAGAGTCAACTTGTACAGGCTACGCAGGGCAACCTGAGTGTGCGTGACCCTGAAAGCGGACTGATCTGCATCACCCCTAGCGGAGCGGATTATCAGTTGCTGACAGCTGGGGATATTATTGTTGTAGATGAGAATGGTGAGGTTGTCGAGGGCAAATGGAAGCCATCGGTAGAGACACCTCTGCACACGCTGATGCTGCGACGACGGCCTGATATCAATTGTGTGATGCACACGCATTCTCCCTATGCTACTGCGTTCGGTGTGGTCTATCAAGAGTTCCCGATGGTACTGGCTGAGTCCGCGCTCTGCCTGGGTGACAAGGTGCCGATTGCACCCTATCAGATGTCCGGCACGCCGGAGTTCGCAGAATTGATTGCGCAAACGCTCGGCGATCATGTAGCGGTGATCTGGGGCAATCATGGCGCGATGGTCGTTGGCGTCAATCTAGCTCTCACCTTCTCAATCGCGCATGCCCTGGAAGATAGCGCGAAAGTCTATGCGATTGCCCGCCAGCTTGGCACACCCGTATTGCTACCAGAGGACGAGGTTGCCAAGCTACACGCTTTTTGGAAAAACAACTACGGCCAGAAACCGCTGCAATAGCAAAAAGAGTCTGTGAATTATTCGGGGAAGCAGGGCAACCGCAAGGGAGCGCCCCTACAATGAGATGATACCATATACGCCTGTTTTTCATTGTGGGGGCGCTCCCTTGCGGTTCACCCTGTTCTCGCTGTGTAATATACTTTACGCTTTTTGCGCTATGATGAAAAACTGATGGAGATGAGTGTCTATAGCGCCTTTCTCTTCAATCATCTGTTGCATTTCAAACAGCTTATCGAGATATTTCTCTACCGAAAAATCAGGAATTTGCCAGGAGATGGCTTTGAGATAGTAGACAATCGCGCCAACATCGTAGTAGTACGTGAGAGGAAAAGCTTCTCGCTGCTCCAGAATCTGGAAACCTGCCTGCTCCAATTCGTTGACGGCGTGTTTGAGCGTCCAATCGGCATAGGTATAGGGTGGCGCATCCAGGAGTGTATGAAACTCTTTGTTGGTTTCGCCCCCAATTTGTTGTGTGATAAATTGCTGTCCAGGTTTGAGGATGCGCCATAATTCCCGTGGCACATAGTTTCCGTGACGGTTGATAATGAGATCAAACTGGTTATCCGTGAAGGGCATATGACCTTTATCATCTACAGAATAGACACTGACGCCCAGTGGTTCGAGTCGTTGGCGGGCTACAGAGATGTTTGGCGGATAGCTTTCGGTCGCATACGTGTGTGCTGGTAGCGGTTGTAGCGAGGCCAGAACTTCGCCGCCGCCTGTATCAATGTCGAGTAAGGTATCAGCATGGAGCATTGCTGCACGAACATAGTTCTGATAATCCCACATATCGGGCGGATGAATTGACACCATTCTGCCGTTGAGATAGCTAAAATCCCAGCCAGAGAAAGGTTGATTGTATTCTTTCAAAAGGTATGCCAGAAATGCATTTCTATCTGATATCATCAAATTATGTCCTTTAATGCTTGAAAAAGATGGATAGCAATATACCTAGCGAGAAGACCACACCAAATTGCAGATGTAATATCGAGGTGCGCTTGATACCGATGATGAACGCTGTACGGCTGGTTGCGGTCAGCACATCGCGCACATTGCTAAAGGCCAGTGGGAAGGTGAGCCAGACCACAAGACTCAAGAGCGGGAGCAGACCCGTTAGAGCAAAGATGGTGACAGCCACATAGCTACCTATCAGTAGGAAAGCATGAAACCACTGGCCGAAGCGTTGCCCAAAGCGTACCGGTAGCGTGCGTTTATTGACAGCCAGATCGTCCTCATAATCGCGCACATTATTCATATTGAGAATGGCTACTACAATGAAGCCAACGGGAACGCTAGCGGCGAAGGCTGACCAGGACCAGCTATGAATCTGCACGTAGTATGCGCCCCAGGTCATCAGGAAACCCATTGCGATATAGACCATTACATCGCCCAAACCTCGACTGGCGAACTTGAATGGCCTGGCGCTATAGAAGTAGCCAATAGCTAGCGCGGCCAAACCAAAGAGGATAATGGCGGGTCCAACCAGGATAATCAGTGCTATACCAAGTAGGGCGGCCAGGGTGAAGCAGACGATACCCCCGCCCAGCACCTGTCCGGCGCTCATTTCTTTACGGAAAATGACGGTCATTGAGCCGAGTGAACCGGCGTGATCCAGGCCATAGCGATAGTCAAAGTATTCATTGAAGTAGTTGGTGCCGATCTGAAGCAACAGGCTCGCGCAAAGCGTTATCAGGAACAGACCCCAATGGAATGTACCTTCGTAGGCTGCTAGCGAACTGCCGACCAGGATAGGCGTCACTGCTGCCGTTAGCGAGAAAGGGCGGCCTGTTTTTAGCCAGATGCGCCATGATGGTAGCCCTGTACTGGAAAAAGAAGGCATAGTATGTGTCTTATTCATTATAAAATCTCGTTCGTGATCTATTAGGATGCGCCGCAACGCTTCTGCCTGAGCGCGTGAACATTCTACTTAAAATAGTAAGATGTTTGCCGCGAAAAGTCAAAAGGCAGAGTCTGCTGGTGTTCGTTATAAGCTAGCGTACAGGTTACAGAATGAAACCACACCATACTGTACTGCGTGTACATGCTAGACGTAAATAGTATTGAAGACACTAAAGTAGAGGAAAGGTAGGAGGGACATTTTCTCTCGGTCTCCAATATTGTCAATTACCTGCGTTTGCATTGTACTTTTGTACCCTCCACGTGATCTATATTACAGAAATATTCTTGTTAGACAAGGATAGAAAGGAAATAGCGACAATATGGCAAAGACAATCGACACTGCCGCAACAGCTAAGAGCGCACAGCAGCAGTACTTCCGCGTCACCGATCAAGTTCCCGGCGAGGTTTGGTACTGGGCGGCTCTCAGTTCTATTCTTGCTTCTGCAGCCTTATTCGCTCTCAATAAGCGCGATTGGAGCATCTTTGTGGGTCAGTGGCCTCCAACTTTCTTGCTCTTTGGTCTCTATCATAAGTTGCTCAGGCCATCACGCTAAGCAATTGGCAGGATAGACCAGGGAGTCCGCTTATAGTTGCACTGCTTGCAATATAAGCGGGCTTTTCTTGTTTAAGCTGTCAGAAAGAGATAGATAGCCAGCAGTAACCCGACCAGACCTGCCAACACCGTTAGTGTAATGGCGAAACCGACCGAAGGATGGAATGTTTCACTATCGATGAGATGCCGATTACGCAGAAAACTGAGCAGTGCGGCGATCATGATCACCACACCGAGGATCGTCAATGCTACGCCAAATTCTGAAGAGTAATGTACCGAGACGGTATTTTGATGCTTTACTTGTAATTCACGCAGCAAAATACCGAAACGGGCTACGACAAAGCCGAAGGCAATGGTGGCGATAGCGGTACGAAGCCAGGCCAGAAAGGTGCGTTCGTTAGCAAGATGGTCAGAGACATGCTTGCTACTGTTGCTACTACCCACTTGCTTCTGGTCGCTTGTCTTTTGTTGTTGATCTGTCTGTTCTATGTTGTTATCTTGCATGAATCAATGTTCTGCCATCCGTTTCCTTTATCCGGTTTACTTCAGCACTGGCATTCCTTCACCCTTATCTGCACGTGGCACATCCCCTTGTTGCAACAGCCCCATTGTGTTCTGATATTTGAAAATATAGAACAGCAGGAACAAGGACGGAATGAGTAAAACCATCCCGATAATGACGCCGATTAAGAGTAAGAGTAGCGTACTAGTAGAGTCAGCAGCACCAGCAACTGTGACGTTTGGCGGGATGATATAAGGTATTTGTGACACACCCCACGTACCAAGCATGAAGGCCGTTTCAGCAACGATCAAGGTGCGAGCGATGCGATAATAGCCCAGGTAAAGTGTGACCGATGTTGCCAGACCAATCAACATAGTGGCAATCACCAGCGCAATCGCGTGGTTGAGCATCCCTTGCCAGAGAATCGGCGCGTATGCCGGAGCGAGTAGCAGGCCAAACAGACCCAGCAAGGCTGTGATGCCGCCCGCAATCAGCGCACGCAAACGAAAGGCGATGACGAGATCGTCTTCTTTGCGATTTGTGGCTTCTACCGTCAGGAAAATGGAAGCCAACGTTGCGCACAATGCAACTGCTAGTAGGCCAATAGTGAGAGCGAAAGGCGTGAACAGGTATGAACCAGGATTGGCCTGAAGGTTATGTGTGTGAATTTGTCCACTGGCAACCGCCGCCGCTGAGATGCCTAGAAAAAAAG
This sequence comes from Chloroflexota bacterium, assembly GCA_021828635.1. Next base: position 2,284 of record JAJZEJ010000515.1, on the reverse strand, counting down.
GTGTCATAAAGCTGGAGACGGCAAAGACGCGGTTCCAGATGGCTAGCGCGGGATGCTTTGAGCGCAGACCATGTGTGCGGAAGATGAAACTGGAGCCACGCAGTACAACGCCAATAAGTGCTAGCACGAGCGGATAGAAAAGCACGATGCACAGCACCGCGAATGCGTTTGGAAAGGCTGAAAACAGACCCACAACCAGGAAGACCAGCCAGACATGATTGGTTTCCCAGACCGGGCCAATGGAACTACTAATCAGATCGCGCTGCCGTTCTTCCGCCTTGCCCCGTGCAAACAGTTCCAGTAGCCCTGCCCCGAAATCGGCCCCGCCGAAGGAGGCATAAGCAATCAGTGCCAGCCAGAGAATGCTGAGTAATATATATGGTAATGTCATAATTGTACTCTCCTCTAAACGTCAGCCTCTTCACCGTGACTTTCGCTGCGTGGCCCACTGGCGACCTTCTCCCAAACCATCGGTGGCAACGGGCGACGGCCCTGCCGGAGAAGCAGTGTGATCATCGTAATGGCGAGAATTATGTAAATGAGCGAGAAGATGAAAAAGCTGATATTGAGGAAAGACGCTGTTGTCACCGCTTTGCTAGTTAATAGCACATTGTAGATGACCCAGGGTTGACGGCCCTCCTCTGTCACTATCCAGCCTAATTCGATGGCCACAAAGCCCAAAATGCCGGAGAGCGTAATTGCTCCTAACATCAGCTTACCCTCCGGTACTACTCGTTTGCGCTTGAAGTAGAGAAACCAGAACAGAATAGCAATGAGCAGAATGAAGAAGCCACTACCGACCATGCCATCAAAAGAGAGATGAATCATGGCGACAGCGAAAGCGTTGGGTTCGTCCTGCTTGGGAAAAGCGTTGAGTCCTTTGATAACTGTGTTGGGATTACCGCCGACTAGCAGGCTCAGGCCATCGGGAATATCAATCGTGACGTAGTAAGTATTGTTTTGTGTGTCAGGGACGCCACCGATATGCAGTGGCACGTGGCTTGCGGTTTTGAAGACGCCCTCCATTGCTGCTAGCTTAATCGGCTGCTGTGTCTCTAATGCGCGGGCGCTGGAGTCGCCACTGATGATCTGCAATGGAGTGGCGATCAGGGCCAGTGCCAGACCGAGCATCATGCCCTTTCGACGATATTCGTCCAGGTGTCCGCGCAACATTGAGACTGCATAAATGGCGGCGACACCGAAACCGCAGGCCACGTAACAGGCCAGAATCATATGCACCGTCTCATACGGCATGCTGGGATTGAAGATAGCCGCAGCCGAGTTGATGCCAACGATCTTGCCGTTGCTGATCTCAAAACCCGTTGGCGTGTTCATCCAGGCGTTCGTGGTGGTGATAAACCAGGCTGAGGCGGCACCACCAATCCAGATTGGGAAGGAGCAGAGCCAGTGTTGTACTGGCGATAAGCGATTCCAACCATACAGATAGATGCCGAAAAAAATGGCTTCGATGAAGAACGCGAAGCCTTCAAAGGCGAACAATGGCCCGACAATCGCACCTGTGTACTTGATGTACGTGGGCCAGAGCAAGCCAAGCTCAAACTCGACAATTGTGCCAGAGACGGCACCAATCGCAAAGACGATGGCGGCAGCGGTAGACCAACGTCGTGCCAATACCATCCACACCGGGTCTTTCTTCCTGATCGCAATTCCCTCCGCGATACACAGCATGAGCGGGAGACCCACACCGAGGATAGAGAAGATGATATGGAACATCAGCGACGTACCCATCTGTGCGCGTGCCGCAAGCAGGTTGGATAGCATAATACATTTCCTCGTGAGTTGTTGATACGATACAATGGGATGTGGAGCCAAATACTGAATGGCCCTTCATATAGCTCACGTGTGTGCGCTTGAGAAAGTTGCGGACGTTAACATAACTATAGCACAGCTCAGACTCGTAGGAAGGTAGGACGATGCCTTGCACTTGCCCTGCCTGCTTGATTTTGCGATAACTATAGATTAGAATGCAGATAATCAGTGTCAGTGCATGCGCTGAATAGTAGGGGAGAGCAGAAAAGATGGCAGCATTATCATATCAGCCTCCGATAAGCGTTGAGGAATATCTTGAGCTAGATCGCAACAGTCAGAATGCACGCTATGAATATATTGATGGTCATGTCACGATGCTGGCGGGTGGTTCGCTGAATCATTCGACGATTGCTGTGAATATCACCAGTATCTTGTAATCTCACTTGTGTTGTGGGCTATGTCGTGTCTTCATTTCTGATTTGTGTGTGGTGCTTGGTGTTGCGGGTAGTTTGGT
>JAJZEJ010000852.1 GCA_021828635.1 Chloroflexota bacterium | reverse complement strand
ACAGTACCGCTATGGCTTTCTTGTATAAAGGTCGGTACTTTGGTCCCAATAGCGAGAAATTTTGCTAGTGGCAGAGTTTCTACTTATGTAGAGATTTTGACATACATTGATATATCTAAGCTATTGTTTCTTGTGTATAAGCTGATAAAATGGAGATATGCTTGCCTGGTAGCTTGCATGTCAATTATGGCATCGTGGCATAGTTATGACATAGTAAGGAACAGCATCTCATGTCGTTTGTATCAAAAAAAGTTTTCGTAGTTTGTACTCTTGTCCTACTCTTGGGCATCGCGGGCGGTACGTGGCTTCTTCCTACTTTCATCCATCCGCATCCATCGGCGCACGCCTCCGCCAATGCCTCTGGTAGTCTACCGTATAACGCTACAGCTGATGGACCATACACGGTCCAGGGCAATGAAATTCTCGATGCTAGTGGTCAACAATATATTTTTCATGGTATCGGGCGTGATGGGCTGGAGTATAATTGCAGCGGTGATGGGCCATTGGATGCTGCACATCTGGCCTTTCTGGGCAGTGGTAGCGGCAATGGTGGCACCTATTGGGGGGCCAACACGGTACGCCTGCCACTCTCCGAAGGCTTCTGGCTGAATGGCGCACCGGGCTATCCGTGTAGTGCGCAACAGTATCAACAACTGGTCAAACAGGTTGTTACCACGCTGACCTCACTCAACCTTAATGTCATTCTGGATCTGCAATGGACCGACGCGGGTGGGCAGTCCGGTCAGGGTGGTGGCCCCTGGGCGATGCCCGACGCCGATAGCGTCACCTTCTGGAAACAGGTCGCACCTATCTTCAGTAGTTATTCTAACGTGCTATTTGAAGCTTATAATGAGCCACATCCCGCCACATGGTCATGCTGGTTCAACGGTTGCACGATGACGAACGATACTGGTACATCCAGTGATTGCCAATGTAGCAAAACAGTAACCTATCAGGCGGTAGGTATGCAGACGTTAGTCAACACGATACGTGGCACAGGAGCTAATAATCTCATTCTCGTTGGCGGCATGAACTGGGGCTTTGACCTGAGCCAGATACCTACCTATACTATCAATAGTTCTAATATTGTTTATGATACGCATCCTTATCCATATGCAGATAAAGCACCCAGTACCTGGAATGCCGCATTTGGCAACCTTAGCGCCACCTATCCTGTAATTTCGGCGGAGAGCGGCGAATACGATTGTGGCAGCAGTTACCTCAGTCAACTCTATGCATATTTCGATGCCCATCAGATCGGTTGGGCGGCCTGGGCCTGGGATGTGCGCGGCAATGTTTGTGGCTACCCTCAGCTTGTCACCGATTATCAAGGCACACCTTCTGCCAACACGGGTCAGTTCGTCTATCAGTACCTACACTCTTATGCTAGCCCGCCAGGACCGACCGGCAAGACGTGGTACTTTGCAGAGGGCCGTGTGGGTGCGAGCTTCCAGGAATTTCTCACTCTCGACAACCCTGACCCTATCAACTACTGCTCCGTTACCCTGCAATATCTGCTGGATAACGGACATGGCCCGATTACAAAGACTATTAGCGTACCGGCGGCAACCCGTGTCACCGAGTCAGTAAACGATGATGTTGGCATTTTACCCAACCAACCAACTGGCGTATCGGTTTCAACTATCGCTACAGTCAATGCCACGACACCTTGCAACGGCGTGGTCATCGAGCGGCCAATGTACTTTTCGTGGCATGGCATTAATAGCGGTAGTGATGTGATGGGCGCAACGCACCTGGGTACCAATTTCTACTTTGGCGACGTACCGGACGGTTCCGGCTATACATCGTATCTCACCATTCTGAACCCACCAGGAAATCAGGCGGCGAATATCACCGCGACCTATTACCTCGGTGGTAAACAGGTAGGTAATACACAGACTGTTACTGTACAGCCAGGCACACGCGGCACCATCGCGCCGGGCAGTGATGGATTGCCCACGCATGTCGCGGCCATTGTCACCTCAACGCAACCTGTGATGGTCGAGCGGCCAGACTACTTCAATCATATTCAGGCAGGCAATGCGCAAACTGTCACTGGCGCAACCTCAGTCGTTGGTGTGCAAACGCTCTCAAATGACTGGCTCTTCGCCGAAGGCTATACTGGCGGTCACTTTCAGGAGTATCTAGTCATCGCCAACCTGGACCAGAGCGCGAATGCTCCGGCCAATGTCACCATCAATATCGAGTACGATACTGGCACAACACAGCAATATAATCTGACCGTCAACCCGTTCGATCAGGTCATCTGGAACGCCAACCAGAATGCACCTGCTGGCAATATCTCCGCCGAGGTCACATCAACCGGAGCCAAGATTGTGGTGGAACGCGAATTGTACTTCCAATATAACCACACCATCAACTTGAACAATGGCTTTCAAGTGGTCAGCACAGGGGGTACCGATGTGATTGGGCAATCAGGTCCAGCAACTGCCACCTCCTATTCGTTCGCTGAAGGCTATAGCAATCATGGCTACAACGAGTGGTTAACGTTGCAGAATCCGACCCCCAATAGCGAGGTTATCAGCATCACAATGGTGAATGGTTATGGGCGTACCTATAAGCCAAGTGGCATCATTGTGAAAGCACACAGTCGCTACACGCTGGATATTACAGCTCTGGTGCTGCAATATCTGGTCCATCCAGGTGATAATCATCTTGGCTACGAGGTTTCAATGACGGTGCAAACAACAGCACAAGGAGCATACTTTGTGGCCGAGCGCCCAATGTACTGGAACACAGGTGCTGGTGGCACTGTCGGCGGCTCAGACGTTCTCGGCTATACGGGGCAATAACGCTATGTAACACTATTGTCGGTTCATCCTGAACGGGCATGGCAGCCACAAGGGGTGTCACTACATATATCACGCTACATACAAGCATACTACATGTAGTGACACCTCTTGTGGCTGCCATGTGCCATTCCTCACGCGCAGTTCCAAATGAGGATTCATAAAGTACCCATCTTTCTCATAATATAGTTTGCTTGATGTGACAACTTTTACCAAACTCCCGTTATATTGTATAGGCATACTCACAGTTGAAATCCTGTGTAATGAACATTGCAAGCAACGCGCCCTGAGCAAAAACGCCGCCAGCTCAATATATTTTGACGACACAGGACACAGGTGGGTAGAGAATGCCAACAATTCTGTGAGGAGAAAAAAGAGGACATGAACCAGTGTTTGCGTTGTAATCAGCCATGTAGCGCGACCTCTTTATTTTGTGATGAGTGCCGCTCCACGCTACCGCGTTCACCTCAAAGTGGAGAGCCAGTACTTCCATATGAAGAGCAAAGTACCCAGGCGGCGCAGCCCGTTCCCACAAAAATATCTCCAGTCCTTATGCTGCCAATTAGAGAAAAAGCAATGACGACGCCAACGATGCCGACCACGCCAAGAACACCAACGGCACCAACCGCGCCGACCCTACCAATCTCCAATTATGATACGGCCCCCATGCCTACAGTAAAATCACCCAAATCACCTCTGGCACGGGCAAATCAGGCACCACAAACACCACTACCCATGAATAATGGTCCCACCAGCGCCGTCGAGCAGGCGCTTCACCGTTTGAGCGATGCGGCAAGGCGTATTTCCGGTGAAACAGGACATGGGCGCACGCCACGAGCCTCACGTCTCAAACCTTTACATGATATTTCCGCCGACATTCAGCGGCAAAGCACTCCTCATCCTAGTATCAGCGACGGTAGTATCTTCAATGACCAGCAAGGAGAAGACCTGGGAGTGCGTATGCCGGACCTCTGGCCCTGGTTCCAAAACGATGCAGAGGAAACCGACGCGGGACAATGGCAGAACTATACTGACCCTCTACAATCGCGCCATCTTCCTGGCCGCGCTGAGGCAGCAAGCATTGAAGCAGCTGATATACAGCGTGCTATCGCCGATGGCTTGCTAGCTGCACCTTTCAAAAGCAAAAAGAAGATCGTCAATCACCTGCGGCTGGCCTTCATTTGTCTTACCATCATGGCCGTTCTAGCCCTCGGTGTCGATAGCGTGCTGCTCTCATTCACATTTTTACATCATTCCTCTCAGATAAGCAAAGTTAGTGGTCCACCTACGCTTAGTGTCTCGCTCGGTAACAGCCAGAGGTTGAGTAATGTTGTAGAGGCAGGGCAGGTTATTATACTGCACCTGCGCCATTTTACGTCCTCATCCAATGTCTATGTTAGTCATGATGTCGATCAACCGGTCATGACTAACATAACAAACCCTAAAACGTTCCTGCTGCACGTTGATCAGAGCGGTAATGCCGACGCTACGACGACTATTGATAACAGTTGGGAACCAGGGTTTCATACTATTCAGGCAGAAGATTCTATCACGCACTACACCGCTAGTGCCACATTGCAGATACAAGATGGTCATACGCGCCCATCACAATTACAGGTCGAAACAACCACAGTCTATATGGGAGCCAAACCACAGGGCGCGAATAGTAGCCAGAGCTTTACCCTCTCTAACCAGGGTACTGGCTCAATCACCTGGTCGGCCAACAGCAATCGTTCCTGGTTACTGCTTACACCCAACCAGGGTACTTTTAGCCAGAGCCAGACGATTATCATCGGCGTACAACGCATCGCGCTCAAGCCCGGTGACTATAGTGGCAAAATCACCTTTACCTCTAACGTTGGTAACGCTGGCAATCACATTGATGTGACGGTCACAATGAGGGTCCAGCCATTATCGGTGAATGCACCCGTATTGGAGATCACGCCCGCTGTCCTCTCATTTACCGCATCCGATGGCGGCAACGATCCCAACGCACAGTATCTCGTGGTGAGCAATCCTGGCAAGCAGCCATTGCATTGGAGCCTGTCGAACAATTCACCAACCTCGCTGACTGGTCCAAGTTCAATCTTTGGCATGATGGATCAATCCTCTAACTGGCTTAGCCTGAGCCAGTCCAGTGGAAGCCTCGTACCGGATGCAACAACCCAGATAGGTGTCCTCGTGCATGGCCAGAATCTCTTGCCCGGCACCTATATCAATACGCTCGTTTTCGGTGGCGCACCAAACACAACAAATAGCCCGCAAAACATTACAGTCTCACTTACAGTACAGCCCAGTTGTGGTGTAACGCTCAATACCGGTAGTCTGGCTTTCACTGCGGTAGTCAACCAGAATAGCCCTGGTAATCAGGCTCTCAGTCTTAGTACTACCGCCAGTTGCCCAAACGTCGTTAATTGGCAAACCAACACCTCGGCAGGCTGGCTTTCTATCTCACCTGGCAATGGACAGATTACACAGAACACAGCTACCACTGTAATCACTGTCGGCGTGAGTACGCAAAATCTTAAATCCGGTACGTACACCGCTACTATCGCGGTGGTTGCGGGCCAGAACTCACAGACCGTCCTTGTGACCTTGACGGTGCAACCTCCATTGCCACCAAGTACACCGGTGATGGCCGTCTCGCAACTCAGTTTGAATTTTAGTACCACGCAAGGCCAGAGTAGCCCACCAGGGCAATCTGTGACCATTTCGAATACAGCAAACGCCGGCAGTTCATTGCACTGGAATACCTCTGTGGCAACGTTGGCATCATCCTGGCTAGGAGCCTCTCCGGCTTATGGTATTGTTGCGCCGGGACAAACAGACCAATTGAGTGTAACTGTGAATACGACAAACCTCACACCAGGAAACTATGTTGGCCAAATCGTGCTAAATGCTAGTGACGGCAATGGTAATGTCGCGGGTGGTAGCCCGCAGACGATTATGATTAATCTGACCGTCCTGCCACCTTGTGCATTGGCTCAACCATCATCCAGCACAATGGTCTTCTCCACACTTCAGGGTAGCAGTCCCTCGCCACAGTCGTTAACCTTGACCGCCTCCGGCAATTGTAGTTGGCCGCTTTCGTGGAAGGCGAATATTCCCAGCACATCCTCCTGGCTCTCAATCACGCCGACAACCGGTACGTTGAGCGCGAGTGGGCAATCAACGACGCTGGTCGTCTCGCCCTCTGCCTCTGGCCTCGCTCCAGGCACCTATAGCACGCTGATCTCAGTGGCGGCCAGCGATACAACCAATACACCTGCACAGGGTAGTCCGCAGAGCATTGCCGTGACACTCACGGTTGCGCAACCTTGCACACTACAAACTATCCCTGCTACCAGTGTTTCTTTAACGATGGCACAGGGGGCGACTCCACCATCACAGACCATCGCGCTCAGTGAGACTGGTAGTTGCGCATACCCAGTCTCCTGGGCGGTCACAGGCGATAGCAATAGCGCCTCCTGGCTGGTCATCTCATCCACTTCCGGCAGTGATAGCGGCACGGGCAGCAGTTTCAGTGTGAGCGTCAATCTATCGGCCACACTGACTCCTGGCACGTACAAAGGCATCCTTACTATCACAGCCAGTGGTACCGGAGGCGCGGCAGTCAACCCACAGACATTGCCTGTAACCTTAGTAGTGACGGGGTATAGCGTTAGTGGCGTCGTCGATGCCTGCACCACTACGCCTTGCGCTACGCCAACACCGTTAGGTGCGGCCTCTGTCAGCCTGGTCAATACCTCTGGCACAATCGTTATGACGACGACAGCCAACAGTGCCGGAGCTTTTAGCTTCAGCAATGTCGCAGTTGGCACCTATGCCATCTCGGCCAGTGGCACCGATAGTGCTGGCAACCAGTACACAGGTAGCACCGCCGCCACCACTATCGTACAGAACACGAGCGGCATTATAGTCGATGTCTACACCAGCACTCCCACTCCCACCGGTACTGTGACCATCAGAATTGACTGGATGCGTCGGCATCCCGCCCTCGCCTTGTAGGGGCGTGATTCATCACGCCCTGGTACCTCTCTGGGTGCGTCGGCATCTCTCCCTATCTTCACAGACCCTGTGATTCATCACGCCCCTACTTGACAAAAGGAAGACATCTACGGTATATTCGTGTAGGGATTACACTAAGCACGAAAGGGAGCATTGCAGAGGTAGATGGATGAGCATCATAGCACGACCAACACAACGCAGGCGGATGATTCCCAAAATACGCCGACGGAGGCGCAAAAACATCATTATGACCCTCATAAGTATGAACGCCCGTCAGTCACCGTAGATGTCATCATGATGAGCCTGCGACAACGCGATTTGCAAGTCATGCTGGTCAAACGCCGTTCCTGGCCTTATGAGGGTATGTGGGCTATCCCTGGCGGCTTCGTTAACATGGACGAATCATTGGAGTCCGCCGCCAAACGCGAGCTAAGAGAAGAGACCAGCGTACAGGATGTTTACCTGGAACAACTCTATACCTTTGGCGATCCCGGACGCGATCCACGCACGCGCGTCATCACCGTCGTCTACTTCGCGCTACTCGACTCTGAGCGATTGCAGGTGAAAGCTGCTGATGATGCGCAGGATGTGGGCTGGTTCTCAGTCTACAATCTGCCGCCGCTGGCCTTCGATCACGAGAAGATACTGCAATATGCCCTGAATCGTCTGCGCGGCAAGCTCGATTACACAACTATCGCCTTTAACCTGCTCCCCGAACAGTTCACACTACGCGAGCTTCAGCGCGTCTATGAGATCATTTTGCACCGTCGCCTGGATAAACGCAACTTCCGCAAGAAGATTCTCTCAACCGGCATTCTGGAAGACACCGAGATAAAGAAGATGGAGGGTACCCATCGTCCCGCCCGCCTTTATCGCTTCAATCCCGCCGCGGAGGCCAAACTATGAGCGAGACTACCGCATTTCAGGAGCGGGCAACACGCTTCTTACAGGCGCTACTTACCTGGAAAACAGAACTTCCAACGCTCCCGTGGGCTGATCTCCATGCCGAAGCACAAAAGGGGCATGTGGCACTGTTCTGCGTTGATATGATCAACGGCTTCTGTCATCAAGGTGCGCTGGTCAGTCCACGGGTGCAAGGTATCATTCCAGAGGTTGTTAGTACTTTTGAACGGGCTTATACTAGCGGCGTGCGTGACTTCGTGCTACCCCAGGACCGCCATAGTGAGAACGCCCCTGAATTTACAGCCTTTCCTCCCCATTGTCAGCGTGGGAGCAGCGAGGCCGAGACTATTCCAGAACTTCAGGCACTACCTTTCGCCAAGCTCTATACTATTTTCCCCAAAAACTCGCTCAGTTCATTCTATGAAACTGGGCTGGCCGCCTGGCTTGCTGCACATCCACAACTACACACGCTCATTGTCGTTGGCAATTGCACCGATCTGTGCGTACATCAACTGGCACTGCCGCTCAAGCTCCACGCCAACGCGCTCAACCGTGATCTGCGCGTCATCGTGCCGGAAAACGCGGTACAGACCTATGATATGCCAATTGAAACAGCGCAATCGCCAGGAGCATTACCTCATGATGGTGGTGTGATGCACCTGCTATTCTTGTATCATATGCAACTCAATGGGGTTGAGGTGATAAAGGAATTTGGGTAATATACTACATGGAAAATGCGCTATAATGCATTTTCCATGTAGTATATTATTCTTCTTCGTTCTCTTCGATACGGACGCGGCCACGCATTACCGGTGTACCTGGCGTGTAGGATGGCGGATCCCACTCAAAGGACACCTTCTGGCGCTTGATCGGAATGGCCGTGTGTAGTTTATCGATGCCCGATTCGCGCATAAGGTTGACCTGCATCTGTTGCTCATCGATATCCAGACGACGCGAGATGACGGAGATCAGCTCATCCTTAATCACCTCTAGCAACTCTGGGCTGATCTTCATACGATCATGCACTAGCACGACCTTCAAACGCTCTTTCGCTAACTCGCCTGGCGTGGGCTTCTTGCGCCCAACCATAAACTCGAACACACCCATACTGGCCCCCCTCTATGATGGCTGTGAGCGCACGCGCTTCTCAGCTTCAGTCTGTCCTGTCTGCCCTACCTGTCCAAAACCCATCAGACGACGCAAACGCTCTAGCAGCGATGGAGCTTCCTCGAACTCATCAAGAGGTACAGCCTCGCCCATGATGCGTTGTGCCGCATTGAGATACGCCCGACCAGCTCGTGATCGCTTATCGTAGACCGCAGGCTCGCCCTTGTTGGTCGCAACGATAATCATCTCGTCTTCGGGTATAATCCCCACTAACTCAACGCCCAACACTTCCAACACATCCGCCACATCCATCATATCGCCGCGTTTCACCATCTCTGGACGTAAACGATTGAGAATCAGGCGTGGCTCTGGTTTACCTGCCGCCTCGACCAACCCGATAATGCGATCTGCGTCACGCACAGAAGCCATCTCCGGGTTCGCCACAATGATGATTTCATCCGCGCCGACAATAGCGTTACGAAAGCCTTGTTCAATACCGGCAGGTGAATCGATCAGAACGTACTCGAACTCCTGGCGTAGCTGCCGACAGAGTTGCTCCATCTGTACACTATTGACAGCGTTCTTATCGCGTGTCTGGGCGGCTGGTAGTAAATAAAGTTCGGGCAGGCGCTTGTCCTTAATCAGTGCCTGTCCCAGGCGGCATTGACCCTCCACTACGTCAACCAGATCATAGACAATTCGGTTCTCTAGACCGAGAACCGCATCCAGGTTGCGCAGGCCGATATCAGAGTCCAGTACCGCGACTTTTTTGCCCTGCATTGCCAGGGCCGTACCAAGATTGGCGGTCGTCGTTGTTTTACCGACACCACCTTTCCCAGACGTGATCGTGATTACCCGGCTGTCCATATCACACTCCGTTGGCAGAACTGTTTTCACTCTAATCAGCAAAGACCTTGTAGTTGTCTAGTATATCACGAAACAAGATAGACAAACAGTCACAGAAAAAGTCCTTATG
>JAJZEJ010000371.1 GCA_021828635.1 Chloroflexota bacterium | reverse complement strand
TTGATCCAGCCGCTGACGTCTGCAATCATGTCCCCGCTTGATTTACCGGAACTGTCGGTCGAACAGCTAAGAATGAGCATTTCAAGAAAGTAGAAACACTTTTAGTTTGTTTCTATTTCTTCGTCTTCTTTATCTAATTTTTGTCCTTTTCCTTCCCAGTCATCATAATCACTTAAATATTCACCTTTTGGATTAAAAATATAATATCTTTTTTTTTCATCTTCATTTAATTTATTATTTTTTTCTAAGCTATGATGTACATAATCTATTGTAACAATAGGAATATTTAATTCAACTGCTTTTTTCCCATTAACAACAATTATTCCAGAAGTTAAATCCACACTCATATCTGTTACAAGTTGATTTTCCCAAGTAACTAAAGTAAGAATAAAATTTACTTTTTTGATAAGCTATTTTTTCATTAAAATAAGCATAGCAGCTTAAATGAAGGAGATAGGTTGTGGCTCGTCCCGCAGACCCTTTGCGCCGTGAAACCATCCTGAATGCGGCCAAAGAGGTATTTTTAGAACAGGGCTATAGCGAATCGCGTCTGGCTGATATTGCCAGCCGCGCGGGTGTTGTAATTAGTACACTCTACCTCTACTACGATTCAAAAGAGGAGATGGTACGCGCCCTCGCGGAGCGGGGGCAACTCAATCTGGCTGAGCAACTTGTCCCTGCGCTAGCGCAGTTCAGAGGGCGCGATGACCTGGAACGTCTCGTGACGGTAGTACTGGACTTTGCCGCCACGCACCGCGATGAAATCAGGCTGGTCATGTTGGATAGTGGCCTGCGTAGTGTACCATTAGGTCAGGGCAACTATCGCGGCCCCAAATTCCCTCTCGCTATACAACATTTTCAGAACTTAATGGAGCAAGGTTATGTGCGTCCATATGATCCTACCATGCTCTTTGAACTGCTCGCTGGCTTCATTCGCTGGACAATGACCACTTACATTCACCTGAATGAGCAAGAGGTCGATGTGCTGAAAGAAACCTGCCTGCAATGGCTTTCTCACGCACTCTTGCCGTCAGAGATGTAAGCAAGATTTCCAAAAACAAGAAGAGTACCTTCTTATGTTCTCCACTGCACTGGAGAGAGTAGCGGTTGTTGTGGTGACGATGAAGCGCGTACCTGTGTTTCTGGCGATCAACAACCGTTACTTATAAGATAAATACTCATATATTGAGTATAAACAAAAAACGCCCGTTTCGTCAAGGGATAGAGCATTTTTGCGCCCTGCCCGCTCAGTTTCGTACTGGTATCTCCCTTCCCAATCAGACTACAATATGTAAGAGACAAGTATGCTTCTTCATGGTGAGAGATAGATATGCAAACTGTATTGATTGATACATCATCGGCGTATCGCATTGTGCAACCACGGTATCGCCGTATGTTATTAGAGACTGTGCAGGGGGCGGCACAGCAAGCAGCACAAGTGCGGCATGCTGTGCTGGCAAGCGTGACGTTGCCGGTGACACGTTTCGATGCCGTTCATGCCTTCTCCGCTGCTCGCTTGGCTGGTTTGGGTGAATGCTTCATGTGGGAACAGGCCACTATTCCCGTTGCGCTGGTGGGAGCTGGTGCCGCGCTGACGTTGGAAACCCAGGGAACCAACCGTTTTTCTGATGCAGCATTGTCCTGGCAACGCCTGCTGGCTGAGGCTGTGATGGTTGATGCGACCGAGCGGGCTGCTATGATGAGTGGCCCCACGCTCTTTGGTGGCTTCGCATTTGACCCACTACGTCCGCGCACGGCGCTCTGGTCAGCTTTTCCCGATGGACTCCTGCTTCTCCCGCTCGTCTTGTTGCGCCAAAACGACCAGAGAGCTACGCTGACGGTCAATGCGTTGGTGCAACCAGAGATGGACGCGCTTGCTTGCGCGACCGAGATGGAAGAGCAGGTTGTGCGTCTGCTAGAAGCTATCGAGGATACGCTCTTGCAGGAGCCAGATGAGACTGATTGGCGAATGCTTCTGCATGATGTGTTACCCGCATCTGCCTGGATGAATCTGGTTGAGCGTACCGTACAGCAGATTCGGGCTGGAGTGTACGAAAAAGTGGTGCTGGCGCGGAGTGTTGAGGTGCTGCCTGACCCTGCCATCGGCGCGTTCAATATCAGTGCCACGCTCTATCGGCTGCGTGAGAGCTATGCCAATGCCACTATCTTTGCGTTGCAACGTGGTGGGCGTTTCTTTATTGGTGCGACGCCTGAACGCTTGGTCAAAGCCAGTACGGGGCATATCCAGACAATGGCCCTGGCCGGTTCGGCGCGACGTGGTAATACTGCCGAAGAAGATGAACGCATTGGCGTAGAATTGTTGCATAGCACGAAGAATAATGTCGAGCATGCCATCGTTGCTGATCGCATCAGTGCTATTCTGCAAGAACATTGCACTGATATTGATACTTCCGCCGCGCCACGCCTGCTACGCCTGAAAAATGTGCAGCACCTTGAGACGCCGATTACGGCCACGTTGCTACCCGATCATAGTTTACTTGATGTAGTGGCGCATCTGCACCCAACGCCCGCCGTTGGAGGGATGCCGCGCCTGGATGCTCTGGCTGCTATCCGCGAGACGGAGCAGTTAGATCGCGGCTGGTACGCGGCTCCATTGGGCTGGCTAGATGCGCATGGTGGAGGAGAGTTCGTGGTAGCACTGCGTTCTGGTCTGGTTGAGCGCGAAAAAGCCATCCTCTTCGCTGGTTGTGGCATCGTGGCCGACTCTGAGCCACAAAGCGAATATGTCGAATCGTGTCTGAAGTTGCAGGCGATGCTGCGCAGCTTAGGCGGCATGTTGAAATAACAATCGTGTGGGTGTGATTCATCACGCCCCTCGGTAGGCGAGAAAAGTGTGTTGTAGGTATGTTGCAGGAACCTTTCAATCCCACGTATGCCTGCGTGGGAGCTTTTGTTGATGAATTACAGCGTGCGGGGATGCGCCATGTCGTGATCTGTCCCGGTTCACGCTCGACACCATTGGCAATGATCTTCGCTGGGCATCCCGCTATCCGCACCTGGATGCATATTGATGAGCGTTCCGCCGCTTTCTTTGCGTTAGGCATGGCGAAACATTTGCGTGAGCCGGTGGCTCTGGTCTGTACGTCAGGGACGGCGGCGGCCAATTTCTTGCCAGCCGTTGTCGAGGCTAAACTATCACGGATTCCACTGCTCATATTGACGGCTGATCGCCCGCACGAGCTACGCGAGGATGGTGCGCCGCAGAGCATCGATCAGAATCGGCTCTATGGCACGCATGTCAAATGGTTTGTCGAGGCAGCACTGCCGGAGGCCAACAACACCGCATTGCGTTATGTGCGTACTCTGGCTGATCGGGCCACCGCTCTAGCCCGCACCGCTCCTGCTGGTCCTGTGCATCTCAATTTTCCTTTTCGTGAGCCACTTACACCCGACCCTCTTGCTGGTTCGCCTTTGCCACTGCTGGCTGAACGCGATCAAGCGGCATGGTATGGCCGTCCCGCTAACATGCCCTATACCACCGTGCCTGATGGGCAACCTTTGACGCTTGATGCGCATATTGTAGATGCTGTACGTCCTTTGTTAGAACATGCACGCAAGGGACTGATTATTGTTGGGCCACATACTGATCCGGCACTTCCTGCTGCGGTAGCTCGCTTAGCGCAACTGCTCGGTTATCCTGTGCTGGCCGATCCGCTCTCGCAATTGCGTACCTCTGCTGATGATACTTCGCATAGTATGAGCAGCTATGATGCCTTTCTGCGCCTCGATGCCTTTGTACAACAGGCGCAACCAGAGGTAGTGCTGCGTCTGGGAGCTATGCCAACTGCCAAGCCAGTGCTACTCTACTTGCAGCACTATTCAAACTGCCCACAGATTGTCGTCAACGAGTATGGTACCTGGGAGGAGCCGACGCAACTGGCCCATGTGCTGGTACAATCTCCATCCTCTGCTTTTTGCGCCTCTCTCGCTGAGCAGATCACATGGCAACCCGAACGCGATGAGGCATGGTTACGGCGCTGGCAACGAGCTGATGCCGTGACCCGCGAGGCGCTACAAGAGGCAATTGATGACATGCCAGTTCTCTTCGAGGGGCGGGTTTTCACCGAGCTGGCCGAACTTTTGCCGGAAGATGCCACGCTCTATGTCGGCAATAGTATGCCGGTACGTGATCTGGATACCTTCTTCTGGACACGGGGCCAGCGTGTACATATACTGGGTAATCGTGGCGCTAATGGCATTGATGGTGTCATCTCAAGCGCGTTAGGAGCAAGCGCGGCGGCATCCCTACAAGAACAAAAGCAGCCGATGGTACTAGTGATCGGCGATCTCTCGTTCTTCCATGACCAGAATGGCTTGCTAGCGGCTAAACTCCATCGGCTTGACTTGACCATTGTGCTAATCAATAATGATGGTGGGGGTATCTTCTCGTTTCTAGCGCAGGCTGCGCATCCCGAACACTTCGAGCAACTTTTTGGTACGCCAACCGGCCTAGACTTCCAACCCGTAATACAGATGTATGGTGGTACCTTTCAGCGTGCCGAAACCTGGACACAATTTCGTGAAGCCGTGATGCAGGGTATCACTCGTGGAGGTTTGCAGGTTGTCGAGATTGTGACCGAGCGTGCCAGCAATGTGCAGATGCATCGTCAACTCTGGCGTGTAGTAGAGCAGGCGTTGCGTGAAGAGGGTGTTATTGATGAATAGAGAGCAAATATGGTATCCACGATACATGTAGTGATACCCCTTATGGGTGCCATGTGAGATGCCGTGCCAGAGGTGGAATATGAGTAAGATTCAAGTCAATGATGCCTACCTGGGCGTCGAGATACGGGAGCCAGCAGGCACGACCAGTGGTACACTGGTCATGTTGCATGGCTTTACCAGTAGCGCCGCAGGTTGGGGCGAGCATCTTGAAGTTTTCGCACGTGATGGCTTGCGGGTGATTGCGTTGGACATGCTTGGTCACGGCGAGTCGGATGCGCCTGCTAAGTTTGAACGGTATAGTATTGAGCATTGTTGTGAAGATATTGTCGCGGCATTGCGGATGCTAGATGTGCAAGAGGGCGAGGCGATCCTGCTGGGCTATTCGATGGGTGGGCGCATCGCGCTCTATACGGCCTTCTCTGGCTTCTTTCGCGCTCTGATCTTAGAGAGTGCCTCACCCGGTATTGAGGACGCCGTTGAGCGTGCGGAACGCGCTGCGAGCGATGAAGAACTCGCACGGCGTATTGAGCGTGATGGTGTTCCAGCCTTTGTCGATTATTGGGAAAACATCCCACTTTTTACAAGCCAGCAAACATTACCGGAAGAGGTGAAGGCGGCGTTACGTACCCAGCGTTTGCACAATCGCGCCGATGGACTGGCTAATAGCCTGCTCGGCGTCGGCACGGGCGCACAGCCGCCACTCTATGCCGCGTTGCCTGAATTGCATATACCGGTTCTATTGCTGGTTGGCGAACTGGATAATAAATTTACATCGCTTGGTCGGCTCATGCAGCAATTGTTGCCGCAAGCAGAGTTGTGTATTGTGCCGAATGCCGGTCATGCTGTACATTTGGAGCAACCGGTCTTGTTTCAACAACATGTGATGGCGTTTTGTACGCGCATATTACCCGAATTATCGTAAGGAGATAAAGAATATGTCTGTAGCATGGGAAAAGGTGAAAGATTACACCGACATCATTTTTGAGAAGAGCGAGGGTATCGCCAAAATCACGATCAACCGCCCGGAAGTACGCAATGCTTTCCGACCGGAGACATTGAACGAGCTGATTGAAGCCTTTGCTATCTGCCGCGAAGACCCCAGTGTCGGCGTGGTGATCCTAACTGGCGCGGGCGATAAAGCTTTTTGTTCCGGTGGCGACCAGCGTGTACGCGGTACCGGTGGTTATGTCGGCCACGATGGTGTGCCGCGTTTGAACGCGCTTGACCTGCAACACTCGATCAAATATCTGCCCAAGCCGGTGATTGCGATGGTGGCTGGCTACGCCATTGGTGGTGGTCACGTGCTGCACCTATTATGCGATCTGACCATTGCTGCCGACAATGCGCGTTTTGGTCAGACGGGACCGAGAGTGGGCAGTTTTGATGCTGGTTGGGGTGCAACCTATATGGCGCGTGTGGTTGGTCATAAGAAGGCCCGTGAAATCTGGTATCTGTGCCGCCAGTACGACGCGCAAGAGGCATTGGACATGGGTCTGGTCAATACCGTTGTGCCGTTGGAACGCTTGGAAGAGGAGACGGTGCAGTGGGCGAAGGAGATTCTGGAGAAGAGTCCTATCGCTCTGCGTTTCCTCAAGGCCGCTTTCAATGCCGATACCGATGGTCTGGCTGGCATTCAGCAGCTTGCTGGTGACGCGACGATGCTTTATTACATGACCGAAGAGGGACAGGAAGGCAAAAACGCCTATCTT
Organism: Chloroflexota bacterium; assembly: GCA_021828635.1. The sequence goes on along the minus strand of JAJZEJ010000371.1, from coordinate 3,471 downwards.
GAGAAGCGCAAGCCTGATTTCTCGCGCTTCCCACGCCTGCCGTAATTGCTATTCTCTTATTATGCAAGATACAACATGCATCACGGCACTACATTGTAATCCCTATCGCTTACCCTTCGCGCACAACTTCACGACGGCTCACGGTTTCATGCGGGTGCGCGAAGGGGCGATCATCGAACTTGCCACGGCTGAGGGTATTATAGGTGTTGGCGAGATAGCGCCATTGTCGTCCTTTGGCGGTGGCGTGCTAGCTGATGCTCTACGTTTACTACCCAATGTTAGTGCGCAATTGCAAGGGCGCACATTACATGCTGCCTTACAATGGCTGGCATCGGCGACGCTACCATCCGCGCTCTGCTGTGGGCTTGAGATAGCCCTGCTTGATGCGCTTGGTCAATGCGAACAGGTACCACTCTGTCAATTATTAGCTAATAAGGGCATACAGCCGCGTACTAGCATCGCGGTCAACGCGGTTGTAGGTGCGCCTTCAATACGCGATGCTGTACGAGAGGCACGTGCAGCGATGCAAGCAGACTTTCGCTGTATCAAGCTGAAAGTTGGCATCTTGCCATCCTTAGAGCAAGAAATTGAGCGCATTGCAGCGGTGCGTGCCGCGCTCGGTTCAGCCCTACATCTACGCCTGGATGCGAACGAAGCCTGGACATTTGAGCAGGCCAGGAAGATACTGTTAGCGTGTGCGGCGTATGACATCCAATATATCGAGCAGCCTCTACCGCGTCAGGATTTGCGGGCTATGCAGCAATTGCGCCAAGCTGTATCTGTTCCCATCGCGGCAGATGAAGCTGTCCACGATTTGACAAGCGCACAGGCGGTTATGAAAGCGCAAGCAGCAGATATACTGATTATCAAGCCACAATTGTGCGGTGGGCTACGTGCCGCGCAACGTATCATGCATGAAGCGAGTGAGCGGAGCCTGCAATGTGTGATTACTACGACGATTGAGTCGGGTATCAGCCTGATTGCCGCGCTCCACTTGGCGGCGGCATCACCATCAATCACGCCAGAATGTGGTTTAGCAACCTCGCACTTGCTGGTTGATGATCTAATTATTGAGCCAATTGTGGTACAACAAGGGATGTTAGCGGTGCCAGTGGGGATGGGTTTGGGCATGACGCTGGATAGAGTTGCACTAAAACGATATATGTGATGAAAGAATCCGTAGGGACGTGATTTATCACGTCCAAACCAGTTTTTCGTGCTGATCGCGTGGATTAATGCTGTTTGGAATCGCTTTCACCTACGAGAATCACACAAGTCAGAGGTCGGACGTGATTTATCACGTCCCTACAGGATGAAATTTAATAATTGAGGTATTACGCATTTTTGAAGGTTTTCTATCATTATGAGTACACAAATGCTTCCTGATTGGTTAGCACGCGCCGCCGAAAGTAGACCGATGCAACTGGCGTTACGCTGCGGGTCGGTGCGTTGGAGCTTCGCGGAATTAGATCGACATGGAACACGGCTGGCACGACAATTGGCAACGGCTGGCGTCAAAGAAGGTGAGCGTGTGGCGTTATTGGCGGCGAATAGTCCGCAGTTTGTAGCCTGCGTTCACGCTCTGACACGACTGGGTGCTATTCTGGTGCCGCTCAATGTGCGCCTGACGAAAGACGAGCTATGCTGGCAGCTCAGCGATGTCCACGCCACCACGTTGCTGCATGATACAACCTACGCTACTATCGCGGCTGAGATTGGGCAAGCTTTGCCGACCATCACTCGTGCAACGCTGGACGATGAAGCTATTGGCGATGAACTGGTTATCAGCTGTTTGCCGGAGGCTGAACTATCGTTGCGCACGCTGATTGACCTTGATGCTACGCAGGCAATTATGTACACCTCTGGTACCACAGGGTATCCCAAAGGAGCTATTATCACCTATGGCATGCAGTGGTGGAGTGCCACGATGTCGGCGCTTAATCTTGGCTATCAGCGCGATGATTGTTGGCTGGCGTGTTTGCCCTTTTTCCATATCGGTGGCCTCTCGCTATTGATGAAGAGCGTCATTTATGGCATGAGCATCGTTATTCACAAAAAATTTGATGCCGTTGCCATCAATCGTTCGATTGTCGAGGATCGTGTCACAATGATCTCGGTTGTCGCGGTCATGCTGCAACGAATGTTGGCGGCGCTCGATGAAGAACATCACGATGGCACGATAGGGCGCTATCCCGCAACATTGCGTTGTGTGCTATTGGGTGGTGGCCCCGCGCCTTTGCCTTTGTTGGAGGATTGCGCTCGCCGTGCTATTCCCGTCGTGCAGACCTATGGTCTAACCGAAGCCTGTTCCCAGGCAGTCACGCTTGCGCCAGAGGATGCGTTGAGCAAACTTGGTTCAGCTGGTCGCCCACTTCTATCGGTGCAACTCCAGATTATGCGTGATGGTCTGCCGGTTGGCCCGAATGAGCCAGGGGAGATTTATGTGCAGGGGCCAACCATCACGCAGGGTTATGCGGATAAGCCAGAGGCAACTGCGAAGGCATTGCAGAATGGCTGGCTTGCGACTGGCGACCTGGGCTACCTGGATGCCGAAGGCTATCTCTACGTGCTTGACCGGCGTGCCGACCTGATTATCTCCGGCGGCGAAAACGTCTATCCCGCCGAGATCGAGTCCGTGCTACTCTCGCATCCGTCTGTTGAGGAGGCGGGTGTGTGTGGCATGGCAGATGCTCATTGGGGTCAGGTACCGATTGGGTTTGTGGTGCTACGTGCCGGTAGCTCTGTCAGCGAGCAAGTGTTAAAAGAGTATATAGCACAGCGATTAGCGCGGTACAAGCAACTCTCGACTATTCATATAGTCGGGCAGCTACCGCGCAATTCATCGGGGAAGCTGTTGCGGCGTGAATTGCCGAAACTGCTCCCCTCAGCGTTAGTGCATGGCATCATTATACGACCAGCCATCGAGGTCGGGCGGCTCGATACCCTGCTGAGTCAGCAACGTGGATATCTGCGAACGATGGTCAATGCCGTGATTGATGGCCTGGATTAAGACGATGATGGCAGGAGCCTCATAGGTTCCATCGTCAAGATAGAATATCTGATCCAGGTTCCTCTGCTCTGCGATGGTAATCAGCTCTTTGCCTGACATCTCTGCTCGTCGCCGCAATTCGTCGAGGCCCGGAAATGTCGTAAAATCCTTCAGGCGCGGCGTAGGGGATGTACCAGTAAAATGCCGCACATAGCCTTCTTCGCCGCCTAAGAGGTGCATAAGCGTCTCTCGCACGCTGCCAAATGTGCCTATCATCGTTGCGTCCAGTTGTGCGTCGGACAGGTTCTGCATGTCTTGGATCGAGTGCCCGGTGACCTGGCGCGCGTTCTTCTCGGCTTGCGCCGCGCTCATGGTCTTGCTGCCCGTTGTCCGCCCTTCGCCGCACGCAGCCTCTCCAGCACATCACGCCTCCGCCCCCGCTGTGTGGCGCGGCCCAATGCGATCAGGTAGGCGTGCGCCTT
>JAJZEJ010000663.1 GCA_021828635.1 Chloroflexota bacterium | reverse complement strand
CCGATATCAAACATGAACTCTTGAATGAGGCACAGACCGCCAGCATGTTCCAGCAGGTAACGGAGCATTTATTGACACCTGTGGGATTACGTTCACTCAGCCCGACCGATACGGCCTATCAGGCACACTTCAACGGCGACCGTTGGCAGCGCGATGGTGCCTATCATCAGGGAGCCGTCTGGCCCTGGCTGATTGGTCCTTATGTCGATGTCCATTTGCGCGTGCATAATGATCGTGCTGCTTTGCGCCCGCTCTTGCAGCCATTGGTACGCCAGCTTTGGCAACGTTGTTTGGGTACATTGAGCGAGGTGGCAGAGCCGGAGCCGCCCTTTACGCCTGCTGCTTGTTTCGCGCAGGCATGGAGTGTGGCAGAGTTTTTACGTTGCTGGCTCTTAGTGAGGGAATGAGATGTTGTTTTCATCTTTCTCTCACATTCATGCGTTATGATCGTCTGCGTCATATTGGTTGCTGAGTACCATAGGAGTCATGGTGATTCAGCAATCAATGTGAGACTGTTTCATAGCGTGTCAAAGGGATAACTTATGCGTATTCTGATTGTCGAAGATGACCCGCGCCTGGGTCCGAGCCTAAAAAAAGGTCTGGAAGCGAATCACTACGCCGTGGACCTGGCTGCCGATGGCGAAGATGGACTGTTGATGGCGTTAGCAACGCCTTATGATATGATTGTTTTGGATGTGTTGCTCCCCGGCCAGAACGGCTTTGAGGTTTGTCGTCAATTGCGCGAGCATGAACGCACGATGCCTGTTCTAATGCTTACGGCCCTCGGTGAGGTCAATGATCGTGTCAAAGGTCTGGATATGGGCGCGGATGATTATCTGGTGAAACCCTTTGCCCTCAGTGAGATGGAGGCGCGTGTGCGTGCCTTACTGCGGCGCAGTAGTCCGGTCAAAATCCCTCAATTACAATTCCTGGATATCACCCTGGATACAACCACGCACGAGGTACGCCGTGGCGAGCGCGTCTTGAACCTTTGCAATAAGGAATATGCGCTACTGGAATTTTTCATGCGCCATCCGCATCAGGTGATGAGCCGCGCGATGATTGCTGAGCATGTATGGGATGGCGATACCGGTCATCTCTCCAATGTTATCGATGTCTATATTCGCTATTTACGTCGTAAGCTTTGCGACCAGAATGAGCCAGATGTCATCCATACTATCCGTGGTTCTGGCTATCAACTCAAGGAACCTGCCTGATGATTCTGCGGCTTTTGCGTATTCCGCCCGGCATTCGTACACAACTGGCGCTCTGGTATACCAGTATCTCAGCATTGCTGCTGTTACTCTTTGGTATCACCTTCTTCTGGGCGCTTCAGGCATCGCTTGCTTCCAGCCTGGATACGACGCTGCAAATGCGTACTCAGCAGATTGCCGAAGGGGTTGATGAGCAACAAGGTAAACTTACTGTGGGCGATATTGTGAATGAGCTACCAGAAATGGATGCAACGGCGGCACTGATTGATGCATACGGTGACGATACGAATAGTGCTGAACAGGTTAGCAGCGCCCAAGCTACGAATGCAGTTGGCGATAGCAATGGACAAAGTAGCACACAGATTGCTCATAGCAATCTGTATATCCGTATTCTAGATCGCAACCAGCATATTGTCTATAGCACGACTAGCTTCAATACACTGACTGTGCCGCTCGCTGGCTTTACGCAACCGCTCAAAGGCCACGTTTGGCGTGGTACGGTGAAGAATACGCATGGAGCGGATATACGAGTCTATAGCACGATGCTAGTAGATCAGTCGCATATCTATGGTGTGGTGCAGGTCGGTCAATCGCTAGATGTACTCAATGGGCGTTTGGAAGATATCGTGTGGAGTCTGATTCTGGTAACACCACTGGTGCTACTGCTTAGTGCCGCCGTTTGCTACTGGCTGGCCGGACGTGCCTTTATGCCCATCCATCGCCTGGCCTATACCGCTCGTGAGATTGAGGCGTCCGATCTGCATCGGCGCGTTCCCGTTCCCAAGCCACGTGACGAGGTGCGTGATCTGGCACTGATTTTCAACCAGATGATTGAGCGTCTGGAATATGCTTTTACTTTGCAACGCCGCTTTGTGGCCGATGCCTCACATGAATTGCGCACGCCCGTCGCTGTCATCCGCAACATGACCGAGGTTGCGCTCTCTCATCCTGCCGATAGTGAAGATTATGTGTCGGTGCTGAGTGAAATCAACGCGGAGACAGAGCGTTTGGGACTGCTGATTAGCGATCTACTGACACTGGCACGCGCAGACGAGGGACAGGTGTTGTTCGACCATGATGCTGTACGACTCGATCTGCTGGCCGCCGATGTTGTGGCGAGCATGGAGTCTCTGGCTCTGGAACATCAGATCAGTCTACAGACTGATCAGTTGCAACTGGCTACTGTGCTTGGTGATGCCGCCCGTCTGATTCAGGTTATCATGAGTTTGGTGGATAATGCCATTACCTATACTAATCCTGGCGGCACGGTCACGGTCTCTGTAACGACGGAGGATGATATTGCGCAACTCTCAGTCAGTGACACTGGCATCGGCATTGCACCAGAGGATCAGCCGCATGTCTTCGAGCGTTTTTATCGCACTGATCCGGCCCGCTCACGCGCTGCCGGTGGTAGTGGTCTCGGTCTATCCATTGTAGATTGGGTGGTGAAGGCGCATGGTGGTACCGTCATGGTCGAGAGCCAGTTGGGACGCGGCACGACCTTCATGATTGAATTGCCGCTAGAGGTTGCCGCCCCATCCGCTACAACACCCTTGCCACAATTGCGCTAATATTACCGGCCTTTTGCGCCCGATTAGCTTCATCAACCAGCCGTTGGGTTAGTTGCTGCGGATCATCCTTCCGCAACAGCGCGTTTTTGATACGCTCGTCACGTAGTGCATGCCAGAGTCCATCCGTGCAGACTAGAATAAGATCGTTGGCCTCGACCTCAATTTGGAAGCTATCGATAGTTAACATGGCATTTTGTCCTAGCGTGCGATAGTGTTGATTGCGCTTGCTGCTCTGATAGAGTTCGTCGGGTTGGAGCAATTTTGCCGCAACCAGTTGCGCCGCCAGTGTGTGATCTGTTGTGATGCGTCGCAACCCTTGCTGGGCATTATAGTGATAAACGCGACTATCGCCAACACTGGCGACATACAGATGATGGCGGTAGACAAGCGCAATAGCCAATGTTGAAGCCATTGTCGTATCATAGTCCGCGTTGCAGTGGTAGATCACGCGATTGGCTTGACGCAGGCTATCGCGTATCCACTGCTCCAGAATGCTCTCAACTGGAATAACCACACTCGTGTGCAGTTTTTTTGTGTCACTTTCCGCGCCTGTCTGAGTAGTATTATGCACAGGTGTGGAACGCGAATGTGAACGTGAAGTATCTGAGAGTAGTGGAATAAGGATATCGGCAACCGTTTCCACTGCCAACCTGCTTGCCACATGCCCTCTAACCTGCTTACTTATTGGACCTCGCAGACCGTCAGCGACGGCCAGCAGGCTGAATGGGCGTGGCGGCGCGAGCGTGGTACACAGCCCTTGCACGACCAGTAGCATATCTTCGTTGTCACTCTGCTTGCCGCGCTCACTTAGATAGCCAACCTGACAGACATCGGTAACGAGCGGTGAGGTTTCGTCCAGATTAGCACCGCACTGGCGGCAGAAGTGTGAGCCACTGCGATTCTCGTGTCCACAATTGCCACACGGGCTTTCTGGGATAATCGTGTAGATGATGGCATTAGCTTTGCTCGTGACCAATATGGTATCCGGTAGCGTGGGCATATCGGCTATAGTTAGTGCATCAGAACTGACGATAGCTTGATGGAGCGCGTTGAGAAACTCTTTTGCTGTTTGATAGCGCCGTGCTGGCTCAACCTCAATCGCTTTCAATAATACCGCGTCAACTGCTGTTGGTAGTGCCGGGTTGAGTGTGCTGGGGGCTGGTATCTCGGTGGCGCGATGCTTGATAACGGCGTCATATGGCAGCATGCCGGTGAACATCTGATACGCCACGATGCCCATTGAATAGATATCGCTGGATGGTTCGGCTTTGCCATGTTCCTGTTCGGGGGCGACATAATGCTCTGTGCCGAGAGCCATACCCTGCGTCAGGGCTTTCTCGTGCTGCATGGCTCTGGCGATGCCAAAGTCGGCCACCATCAGCCGTCCATCATCTTGATGGATAAGCAGGTTAGAGGGTTTAATGTCGCGGTGAACAATTTGCTGCGGATGCGCGTGGATGGCATCGATAGCCGCCGCCAGATCGTCCATGTAGCGGAGTGCCTGCGCTACCGGTAGCGGATTACCACTTTTGAGCAGCCCTTTCAGCGTGCCACCCGTGATGAGCGGCATCACCAGAAAGAGCAGTGTGCCATCCTGACCGAAGTTGAGTACGGGTACGATATTGCGATGTTTAAGCTGATGAGCATAGCGTGCCTCACGCCGAAAACGCTCTGATGCTGTCTCTATATCCATTGTGCTATTGGTGAGCAACAGCGTTTTCAGTGCCACCTGCGCTATCTCAAAGGTGTCACTAACGCGATAGACCGCACCCATACCACCGATGCCGATCAGCGTTTCTACGCGATAGCGGCCCGCTACCACAGCTTCCGGTAGCAGACACAGGCAGAATGGATTCGTGCATTGCTGGCTCCCCGCCGGGTAATCAGCCTGGCAACGCGGATTGAGACAACGTGGCATCGTTTTTCCGTCCTCGTTAGCTATATCTGTTTCCGCATCATAGCACATCCGCACCATGAAGCGAAGGGGGAACTTTCTGAGGATGGAAGGCGAGAGGTGTCATCATGTTTCAATCATCAATACTAACCATCTTGATTATTGCCGTTGTAGCCATCTACATCATTGCGATCCAGTTTATAGAACGGCCTGTGCGACCTCTGGCATTACTTTTACTGCCCGCATTAGCTATCTATGCCAGTTATAGTGATGTTGTAAAAAGTCTGGCAAATCCAGTCTTGCCACTTACGCTCGCTATTGTGGCGATGGGCTGTGGCTTGTTACTGGGTGTAGCACTCGGTTGGTATCGCGGCGGCTTGGCCCGCATGCGGACACGGTGAACTGATCCCTACAGATGGTATTATATGGTAAAGTAAGAGGCGGATTATACGGGTTTCGTTCGAGAGAGGTACATTATGGATGCCGGAATGCAGCGTGTAACAACGCAGACAGAGGGGGAGATCCGTTATGGACTCTCCCTACAATTGTTGGTGAGCCATAGTGTTGCCGCGACGACAACTCTGGCACTGTATCTATCATTGGAGCATAGCGGCTGGTCGCCGCCCTGGCCCCTGGTTGTGGCGCTAGTCTCTGGTGGCCTGCTTGGCCTGCTTTGCACGGCTAATATTCAGCATGGTCTCTATCTGATCAATATCGCCCTGGCCCGTTTTGCACAGGGCGCGAAGCTTGAGCCGCTCAATCCGCGCTGGCAATGGCCCCTGACCTCTTTCTTTGCCGCGCTCAATGCCGCCAATCACCGCATGGCATCGTTTGAACGTCAGGCACAGTTGACCGGCGAGTATCGTGAACAATTGCTACATCAGACCGCCGAAGCTGCGGCCATCGAGGAGCGCAACCGCATTGCCCGTGATCTGCATGATTCGATCAAGCAGCAAATTTTTAGTATCAGCATGAGCGCCGCTGCCGCCAAAGCTCTATGGCACAATGCCGCCAAAACCGACAATGCGGCTAGCGAGACGGAAGAAGATGTGCGCGAGGTGGTCGAGGATATTCAGCGTAGTGCGAAAGAAGCCCAGGTTGAGATGCAGGCGCTCTTACAACAGTTGCGTGGTACCCCACTGGAAAACACCAGTCTGACCGATGCCCTTAACACGCAGGCTCAGGCGCTTGGTTATCGTACTGGTGCGCAGGTGCAGGTCGAAATCACTGATCTACCCTCGGCTGACCGCCTGTTGCCAGGAGCGCAGGAGACGATTTTCCGCGTGGTGCAGGAGGCATTTGCTAATATTGCCCGCCATGCCCGTGCCAGCAATGTCTGGCTCTCGCTCTATCAACGTGATGGAGCCATGCATATCGAGATCCGCGACGACGGACAAGGCTTTGATCTGAAGACCGTGCGCAAAGGTATGGGGTTGAATAACTTTCAAGAGCGAGCCACTACGCTTGGCGGTTCGGCTGAGGTGCAGAGCGCGGTCGGCACAGGCACACGAATTTCTGTCACCATTCCTCTGCTCGATGCTTTGCCCTCGCCGCAAGAACGCGAACGACGCGCCCATATCTTGCAGCATGTTACCGAGCAGGCATCCTGGGGTTTCCAGCTCAGTGAGTTGGCGGCACCCTTTGTGATCGCTTTGATTGTCGCCAGCGTTTTTAGCTCCAAATTACTGAGTTTATTTACTGTTGGATTGGTTCTTTGTATCCTGGCAATGTGTTATGGCTACGCGCAGGGCTGGTATATGACGGCGCGAGTGGTGGTTATGACCGGCCACCAGAGCCGTGAGACGTTGATGCTGCGTTTGCGTGAGTATGGGATGCGGCTCTGGTTCCTGCGCACACTCTCGGTTGTGGTCTGGTATTGCTTCCTGACTACGCAGATCTGGCACTTCTGGCTGCTTTGGCTAGCTGCGTCTGGCGCGTTTCTCATTTTGCTGGCTCTTTTGCTTGTAGTGCAGCGCAAGCAACTACGCTTGAAGGGTGCCTATTATACGCTTTTTTCGGGTGATGATTTGCGCTGGGAGGTGCTGCAACAGCGCCGTTTAGTATTACGGCGTGGGCGCATCATTGGTGGCATATCACTTGTGTTAATGCTGAACATTGCATTGAATCTCAAGCAGATTTTCCCACTCACAACGCTAGCCGCATGGAGTGCTATACTTGGTCTGCTTTTGCTCCTCACCTGGCTGGTGTTGCTCTGGCCCGATTATCAATTCTTGCGCCGTTGGAGGTGATACATCAGCCAACGGACGCGATAAATCGGTCCCTACATCATTTTTGGTGGATGTGCGTTCTTGGATTTTAGGGAAGGAATGTTATGGAGAATAAGATACGGATTGTGCTGGTTGACGATCATCGCATCGTGCGCAAGGGGCTACAGAGTTTCTTGAAAGCCTTTGATGATATTGCCGTTGTTGGTGAGGCGTCGAGTGGTGAGGAGATGTTGCAGCATATTGAGGAATGGTTGCCTGATGTGGTTGTGACCGATATGCTGATGCCTGGCGGCATTGATGGCCTTGAAACGATCCGTCGCTTGCGCCTGCTCGCGCCCAACATCAAGATTGTGGCTCTGACCAGCTATGCCGATGATGCGCGTGTCGTCGCGGCCTTACGGGCGGGTGCTATTGGCTATGTGCGCAAAGAGGCTGACCCTGATATTTTGCTAGCCTCCATTCGTGCCGCCGCCAAAGGTCAATCACTACTCGATCCTGCCGTCGCTGATATCGTTATGCAAGAACTACTGCGCGGCGGCAAGCATAGTGCGGAACTGACCGAGCGCGAGCATGTAGTGTTGCGTCAGTTGGCTCTTGGGCGCACTAACGCTGAGATCGCTACCGCCCTCGTCGTCAGTGAGGAAACGGTCAAAACGCATGTCGGCAATATCCTGACCAAGCTCCAGCTCGCTCATCGCACTCAGGCCGTCATCTACGCGCTCAAAAAAGGTCTGATCTCGATTGATGAACTGGAGTTGCCCGACGCCTGAGCATTGCTATTTGCCGCACTCGACAGGTAGATGTATAATCTGTACGAACCAAAGGGGGGGAAGTATATATTCCTCTCAGGCTTTCATACCTCTTGTTACTACACGAAGGATACTGAAGGATAGACAGATATTATGCTAGTTACCTTGCCGCTGGTGCTGTTCATTGTCTTGACAGAACTCTCAATAGGCTCAGTGATCGTGCTTGTGCTGCTCGATTGGCGCAATGAAGTTAAGCGCGGCTTCCTGACCTCTTATGCTATGATCTATTTGGCGCTCGCTGGACTCGCCTATCTGTTCCAGCAGAATTTTTCTACGCCGCAGTTGCTGGATACCTTCGCCCAGCTCGACAAAACCTGGACGCCGTACCTCTCTCTACCCTTGCTGCTTTTCTTCCTGCTGATGATCCCTTACAATGTCCTGCTGTGGATTGATAAACGGGCGGGTGTCGATGGTAAGCAACCCGCGAAAAAAGTAGTTGAGAAACAGGATAAAGAAGATGAAGAGGCGGATATTGAGGTAGCACCAGCCAGGAGCGGTTTTTCAGTCGTGCGCTTGCTACGTATCATTGATGGCGCAGCATTAATTATCGCTGGCCTGGCGATGCTCTTTGTGATGGCTATGATCTATCGTCCATTGGCCGATGTCAACTTTGATGGCGTCTTCACGGTCGCAGGCTTCTTTGCAGCCGCTCTGGCGCTGGGTGGTGTTATGACAGCTATGTGGCTCGGCCACTGGTATCTCGTCACGCCCGCGCTCTCCGAGAAGCCGTTGCAGTTCGCCACCACGCTTGTGCTGCTAGGAGTGCTGGCGCAGTTGATCTTCTCTTTCACCGCCGGTACGGTTGCTACTGCCAGTGCATCTGGTGTACAGAATAGCGGGACGGCCATTGCCGCAACAACGCCGACTATTCATGCTGCGCCGACCACCACTAGCGGTAAACCACAAATCAATCCTCTCGGCACACCCGTTGTGGCTCCGCTCAGTATCAGTGCCATAGGTTGGATACGCATCCTGGTTAGCTTCGTGATGCCTCTCATCTTAGGCGCACTAGCCTGGAAGTTGGTGCGTGATCGCTCCTTCCAATCCGCCACCGGCATGCTCTACCTGATCGTTGTCTGTACATTGGCCGGAGAAGCTATTGCACGTGGCCTGTTCCTGGTTGTGCTGTAAGCAAGTTGACAAGAACAAATCCTGTGTTCGTCACATGGCACCCATAAAGGGTGCCACTATATGTACATCCGTCTTATATGTAGGGACATCCCTTGTGGGTGTCCTGCATGTGAGGCTATGCGTTCATATCGTATCTTGATGTCATGCTTCTTCCAACTCGATCCCTTCGTAAGCATCCGCGAGTGGAAAATGAATGCCCAGGCAAACCAGTTCAACCTCGTCGCCAACTCCGAATGCATAATACACCCATCTGTTCTGCTCTTTGCGGTAGAGTTCCATTTTCATGGAGTGTGCGCTAACCAGTAGGTATTCTTCAATCGTGGGATGCGCAGTATAATTTTGCAGCTTCCAGGTGCGGTCTTTCAGTTCAGTGCTGGGTGAAAGCACCTCGACGACCAGGCGTGGAGATTGCAAGAGATCACCTGTGCCGCGATCTCTAGGGTCACAGGTGACAGTCACGTCTGGATGGAAGTAGCGTTTTTGGGAGACGCTGACCTTTATATCAGAGCTGTAAACACGACACTTTCCCTCTCGGAGTAGCCCCCAAAGGGTTCTCTGAATATTCGATTTAATAATGTCATGGTTGAAGCTTCCTCCAGCTAGAGCGTAAACCTGACCGTCAACATACTCATAGCATGTATCAGGCTCGTCTCTTTCTAGCTGGAAGTACTCTTCCACCGTCATGGTTTGTCGGTGTTCCAGTGCCATCAGCTTTCTCGCTTTGCTATGTTATTTGTTTCATTATAACATAGATGGCTTTTTCACTCATATCTCAGCACCTCAAGTGGCCTGACGCGCACAGCACCCCACGCGATTAGCAGTGCCGTCAGCATTGCCAGGGTTGCCGCGCCCAGGATCAGGGCGAGGGCGAGTGGACTGCTCACGCCGAAGCCCGATTGGAAGACGAAGCGGCCTAGAATATTGGTGACAAAGGTTACGAGCAGCATCGCCAGTAGCGCACCCATGCCACCAACCAGCGCGTTTTCGAGCATCACGCCGCTTAGAATAGAGCCACTCGTGTAGCCCACCGACTTGAGAATGCCCAGTTCGCGCCGCCGTTCCAGCATTGCCAGTGCCACTGCATTG
>JAJZEJ010000273.1 GCA_021828635.1 Chloroflexota bacterium | reverse complement strand
CCGCCCCCGGCAAGCGAAGCGGCGCGGCTCCAGCGACGCGCCAGCTGGGCTGGGGCGGGCTGGGGTCCCCGGCCCAGCCGGCGCGCAAGCGGGACGCCCCGCCGCAGGCGGGGCTGGGGCCCGCGCAACGCAATCGCTGCTTATGGCGCCGGGGTAAGCCCGTGGCGTCGCATCACCGCGACGATGGCAGCGGGATCCGGCGGCCCGCCAGAAGACCCTGCCACTACCGCGGCGATTTCACGGAAGTAGTCGGGGCCGAGAACGCCGGGGGTCACAATCGCCAGCGACTGCGTGTTGGCGGGGCCGAAATTGTCGAAGCGGTGGACAGCTCCGCGCGGGATGCAAAGCACTTCGCCAGGGCCGATGGCGATTTTCTGGCCGTTAACGGTAAAGGTCAGCACGCCCTCCAGCCCGTAGATGGTTTCCTCGTAAGTATCGTGACTATGGGGGAACGCTGGCCTTGTGGCTCCGGCAGGGATGGTCATCTCAAAGCTCGCCATACTGCCATTGGATTCGGCACCTGTGACCAAGAACCGGATCGGAGTCACTCCAACCTGAATGACCTCTTCGGCCGGATTGAGTCGCGCCGGTGTATTTTGCTGGACCATTACAAGCTCCTTTAGTAAAGAGATATTGTAAATACAACTAACAGAGTGATTATACATGAAATGTGTGGCATTGTCAATTGGAGGTAGGACTAGGATCAGAACTTTTCGAAAGCCCCGTCTTAGCGCGAAAGCGTGCCAAGCAGCAAGTGAAGGGCTTGGTGGGGATGTGCGCAAAAATGTCGCATCTGTGAAGCCACATTGCGCACCCTCAACCAATCCATCAGGGCCAGCACTCCTCCATTTAAGGCGGCTAAGATTTGAGGGGCATGCTGGATACGCACTTGGCATGCCCTCAACCAATGGGCTGTTTTCGCTGACGAGGCAAAAAAAGTGTAATAATAATACCAGCACTGGCAATTATAGCCGCAAGCAAATATGCATCGTGAAAAGATACATTGGTCGCTTGTGCCGGGCTAAGATTTGCTGCACCTATTGTTTCGCGGCTCTGGGCATACGTTATGAGAATAGCTGTACCAAATGAAGCGGCCACCTGTTGCATAACGTTCACAAGACTGCTTGCCCGGGCGACTGCTGGGGGCTTGACATAATAAAGGATAAATACAAGCAATGGTTGAAGAGTAAAAGCCAGTGCTATACCACGGCTGATAAGGACCAATTGTACCCCCCAGAACGTTGTTGAAGGATCAAAGAAGCTCAGACTATACGTGGAGGCAGCAAGAATGATCATACCAACAAAAATAATCCACTTGGACCCGAACTTGTCTACCAGGATCCCAGTAGCAGGCAGAATGGCGGCAGTCACAAGCGCCGAAGGGACAAACCAGAGGCCAGCTTCAGCAGGTGGCAGATGATGAATTTCTTGAAGATAGAGGGAGACCAGCAGGAGAGGGCCAAAGAAGGTAATATGTAGTATCCAATCGGCAATACTGCTACCAGCGAAGCGCCAATCGAAGTAGAGACGCACATCCAGAAGAGGTGAAGACACACGAAGCTCTACGATGAAAAAAGTAACAATAGAAATCACTCCGACGATGAGCGAAAGCAAGACAGCAGGAGATCCCCACCCGTAAGTTGAGGCAGAAGAAATGCCGTAGAGCAAACAGGCAAAACCAATGGCAGAGAGGATAAATCCACGCCAATCAAATTTCGCATCTTGAGACTCAATGTACTCTTTTAAAACTTTGACGCCAATAAGTACGCCTACGATTCCTATCGGGACGTTGATATAGAAGATTAACCGCCAGTCCATATGTTGCACAATATAGCCACCAAGAGCCGGGCCAAGAGCCGGAGCAATGAGCAGGGGTACTCCCAGGATACCCGTAGCAATACCGCGTTGTTCGAGAGAAAAGGCTGAATAAATCATGGCCGTGGCTAATGGAGCCAGTGCGCCCCCCCCTAATCCCTGAATAACGCGAAAGAAAATAAGACTGTTGGTGTTCCAGGCCAATCCACATAAGGCAGAGCTAAGGGTAAATACGACCAGGGCGGTAAGGTAGACACGCTTTAAGCCAAAACGACCAGCAAGATAGCCAGCCAAGGGAATACTTAGAGCTAAAGACAGTAGATATGCTGTTACAATCCATTGAATGTTCTCCAGAGAGATTCCAAAGTCGCTTTGAATTCTGGGTGCAGCCATATTAACTACTGTCGAGTCCAGTACACTCATAAAGACCCCAAAAACAGCGGCTAAAATAACAAGCCACTTATGTTGAGGGCTGGTAAAAACAGGAGTGGCTGAAGAAGTTGTGTGTTTTTCCATCTGGTGAGGTGAGGAACTCAAGATAGTTTCCTTTCATTTAACTCATAAAAGACAGTCATGTTGCGTTTTGAATATACTTGTCCTCCTGCTAGTTTACTGCATTTATTCCACCTCCTTTACATTTTTCAAGTTGTCGTAAGTATAATCTTTTCTCCGAAAATAAGCTTCTCTTTGTTTGCTCTTTTCATAGATAGGCAGGCTTGGTAGAGCAATATCTCCTTGATTCTAAAGCTACAGAATGGAGTGAACCCGTCTGACTGGTTCATGCCCACTTTCGATACTGGTGGCGAATGCCTGATGATAACTTAGGCAGTTGCTTGGTAAAGCTAGGCAAAAGCAGAGAGCCGTGTCTGAGTACAGGGTGTTGCAGTATGGTGAACCCCACTTCTTGGAGTTTAGAGTGTTATTTTATAAGGTACTCAATCTGGCGCGACGGGAAATATTATCTACCAGGTTGTCGTTGCGAAAAAATAGAGAGCAAAGAAGAAGAAGCATTTTGCTAAAATGCTAGCTTATCATAGAATCGAACGATTTTCTAAAGAGATAAAGAATAGCTGTTCTGTGTGTCTTTAAGTACATACATGTAGGTGTGAGACTCGTAGCTGTGAGTTTCTCATGAATAGAGAGTTCATATAATGGAGGAACCCATGTCTCTTGCAATTTTCTTTGGCACCCCTGCCTGGGGGCATACGAATCCCACCCTTCCACTTGTGGCCGAACTGGTAAGGCAAGGAGAGCAAGTTCTCTATTACTCCACGGAAGAATTCCAGCCTGCGATAGAGCAGACCGGTGCTACCTTCCGAAGTTATAGAGATGCTTTTCCTTTCAACTATACACAGTTGAACGAAAATGATTTTGTCATTATTCGTCTCTTCATTCAGGCCAGCGAAAGTATTCTCGATCGGTTTCTTGGGGAGATTGAAAGTGTACATCCCGACTACATTCTTTACGACTCTATGGCTGGCTGGGGCCATTATTTCGCTGAGTTGCTTCACGTCCCTGCTATCTGCTCAATGGTGATGTTTGGTATTACTCCCCAGCTTGCGTACAGCATTCCTTCTCTCGTCTTGAAGGCATTTCTATCATATGCGGAGATCATGAGGATCAATCAAGTTGGACACCGAATCAGCCAGAAATACTCGGTCAAACAACTCGACTATATGGGGTACCTGAGCAACACTGCTCAGTTAAATATTGTCTACACATCCCGTTTTTTCCAGCCGTATGTCGACTCCTTTGATGAGACGTATCGGTTTGTTGGTCCATTGTTGGGTGAGCGCTCCTCGAAGCCCGATTTTCCTTTTGAACTACTGAGTGATCCTGCACCTATCTACATTTCGCTAGGGACGATTTTTAATCAGCAGAACGATTTTTATCGGCTCTGTTTTCAGGCATTTGCCAGTAGTAAACATCAAGTCATTCTGTCTGTCGGACCTAATACAGCGATAGAGCAACTGGGGACCGTACCCCACAATTTCATCGTGCGCCACTTTGTACCGCAGTTAGACGTTTTACAACATGCTTCTCTCTTTATAACGCATGGGGGAATGAATAGTGTTAGCGAAGCCCTATACTATGGAGTGCCACTGTTGGTCATTCCTCATGCAACTGATCAACACTATGTCGCAAAGCGTGTAGTGCAGTTAGGGGCAGGATTACAACTGAAGCGAAACAGGGTAACTGCCTCTCTGTTGAAGCATATGGCATCAACGCTACTTGGTAATCCTCACTTTGCGCAAGCCTGCCAGACGATTGAAGCATCGTTTCGACAGGCGGGAGGATATATGCGGGCTGCCGATGAAATTCAAACCTTTAAGGAACAATATGTTCCGGTCTGACTTATGCACTGATCTGGTGACAACACTGTCTCGATTAATAGATCCGGTGTTGTCGCCATAGAACGATCCTGGTTGGTAAGACAAAAGGTTTGAATGTGGTAGAAAAGCCCACGGGATACGCAACGAGACGTAGCTCGGCAGTAACTTGGCTTGAGAGCGTCCTTTGCATCGCTCTCGTTTTCATACAGCAGAGGTTTTTCTAATCCTTTGCTATCAAAAAGTCGGAGCATTATGGTCATAGGGGGTGTTAGCTGAGCAAGGGGAAAATTCCAGAGGATACTGCACATATGTGTCAAGCCTCATAAGAGTCGATGTCAGGGGATGTCAGGGTGCGCCAACTCACATGCTGCCCTCACCTGGGGATGGGCTTGCTTTAAGAGATTGAGCATGCGCAGGTCTTCCGATGAAAGGTTTTCCGGTCTTTGCAGAACCAACCAGGTGGCACGACGGCTCGAAAGACCAGTGTGTTGGCGTCGTTTACTCTCCTTGGAGACTGGAGGGTAATATCTTCGCGGTCGCCTTGCTGAACCGATTTCCGCTCGCAGCGCCGTGATGAATATGCCCTCTCAGGTATTACCTCAAATAAATATCGAAACTACCTCACGGAATTTCCATATTTACACCTTAAAAAATCTATTGCCTTTGTATTGTGTTAACAATATGTTCAGGTCATTTCACCCGCTTGGTAATGACAGCCTCTCTGATACGCAACGTAGAGAACGCAACAATAAGCAAGCAAGGTAGAAGAAGCTTTTTCTCAAGAGACGCGTTATACTGTAGAGGTGTGTTAGGAGGTATAGCTTGGAAAAAGGAGAGATAGATGACTGAACATATTGAAACCGTCATCATTGGAGGTGGGCAGGCAGGACTTGCCCTTAGCTATTACTTAAATCAGCAGAGGAGACAACATGTAGTGCTTGAACGGGGACGTGTGGGAGAGAGTTGGCGGAGTCAACGCTGGGATGCATTCACCCTTATCACGCCGAATTGGACGATCCAGCTTCCTGGTTTGGAGTATCAAGGCGATGATCCAGATGGGTTCCTTCCACGGGAAGCCTTCGTGAAGTATTTGGAACGGTATGCTCAGTCCTTTAATGCTCCGCTTCGTGAGGGCGTGCAGGTCACGGTTGTCCAGCAGTTATCGGGAGGTGACGGTTATCTGGTGGAAGCAGAAGAGGAGACTTTCAAAGCTGATAATGTGGTGCTTGCGACGGGCGCATATCCAAAACCTAAGCTGCCTAAGGGAAGTGATCAGCTGGCTGCGGATATCTACCAGCTTCACTCGAGTCAGTACCACAATTCTGAGTCGCTCCCTTCTGGAGCTGTTCTGGTTGTAGGGACAGGCCAATCGGGCTTCCAGATTGCCGAGGAGTTACATAAGAGCGGACGACAAGTCTATTTATCGACGTCAAGTTGTGGTAAAACGCCGCTACGGTATCGAGGTAAAGACGTTGTCTGGTGGCTCACCAAAATGGGGTTTTTCGACAGAACGGTTGATCAGCTTCCTTCGCCCATGGTTAAATTCGCGTGTAGTCCCCATGCTTCGAATAAGTATGGAGTACAGGATATCACTCTGCGTCAATTCGCTGGTCTAGGTATAACACTCCTCGGGCATCTGCAAACCGCCGAGGGTCAGCGGGTTATCCTGGCCCCCGATCTGGAGGATAACCTTTCCAGGTCAGAAGCGTTCACGGTGCAAATCATGCGCATGATTGACGGCTATATCATGAAAAGTGGCTTACAGGTTCCAGTTCATGACGAAACGAGCGAAGTAACGCAATCTGCGGCAGTAAAGTCGATTCGCACAAAAAACATTCTAACGCTGGATTTACCATCGGCTGATATCAGGACCGTTATCTGGGCGACTGGTTACAAGCTCGACTTTAGTTGGGTGCAGATACCAGTCTTCGATCAGACGGGATATCCTATTCATCAACGTGGTGTCACTGCCTACCCAGGGCTATATTTTCTGGGATTACAGTGGCTCTACAAGACAAAATCTGCGCTATTATCTGGTATCGGAGAAGACGCTGCTTTTATTGCATCAGCAATTGCGGCCCGGAATTAGGCAACCAGAGGAGAAATCAATGAGCCTGTCTCACTCTTCAAGCCCCTCGGGGCAACATGCCGTTGTTATTGGCGGAGGTATTGCTGGATTGCTTGCCGCACGCGTTCTATTGGATCACTTTGACCAGGTCTCATTGATTGAGCGAGATTACTATCCACAAGAGCCTGAAGTACGTCCGGGTGTTCCTCAGGGGTCGCATGTGCATATCTTGTTTATGCGTGGTCAGCAGATTTTGGAAGGTCTCTTCCCGGGGATTAAGGATAAGCTCGTAATGCGTGGAGCTATCGAAGCTGATTTTTCTAACGATTATCTGTATCGCTTTCAGTCAGGTTGGTTGCCCCGCGCTCCTTCTCAGTTGAAGGGCTATGCCTGTACACGCTTGCTGCTCGAGTGGCAAGTACGCCAGGAACTGCAAACCTATCAGCGGGTGCAGATTATCCAGGGACATGAAGTCGTTGGTCTGCTGGCGAGTACCAATCAACAGTCTATCACTGGCATACGTCTACGGGAACGCGAGCAGAACGGCGCGAAAGAGCGTGAAAGTCGTCACCTGAGTGCTGATCTAGTGGTTGATGCCAGCGGTCGATTTTCTCATACTCCCCGCTGGCTGGAAGAGCTAGGGTATCAGCCACCATCTGAAACCGTGGTCAATGCTTTTCTGGGGTATGCGACCCGTGCTTACGCGCCTCCGGTTGATCCTGCTCGAACCTGGAAAGGTATGCTTATCCAGAGTAATCCACCAGAAAACCTGCGGACGGGTTTTGTCTGGTCGGTCGAAAACGGTCGCTGGCTGGTGTTACTCGTGGGCGCTGGCAAAGACTATCCTCCCACACAGGAAGCGGATTTTCTGGCGTTTGCCACAGGTCTAATTGATCCTTTACTCTTTGACGTCGTGAGTAAAGCGCAGCCACTCTCACCGATCTCTAGTTATCGACGCACAGAGAATCGGCTCCGGCATTTTGAGCGGTTGCAGCGGCAGCCAGAAGGATTTGTCGTTCTGGGGGATGCTTGCTGTGCATTGAATCCTATCTATGGCCAGGGTATGAGCGTAGCAGCCTTAGGAGTCGTTGTACTAGACACATGGCTTGCTCACAACCGCGGTCGTCGTGGTCAGCGAGGACAAGTGCATGACTTCCAAAAGAAACTGGCTCGGGTTAACTCACTCCCCTGGCAGTTGGCGACAGGGGCAGATAGCCGTGTCCCTGGTACCAGTGGTGAAATATCCGGTTGGGTTTCCAGGATACAAAACCGCTACATGGATACTCTTATGAGTTTGTTGCCTACCGATAAGGCTGTTCGTGACGCCTTTATGGATGTGTTACACCTGAAGCGGACGCCCGCAACGCTCCTGCGTCCCGCCTTCTTTCTGAAAGCATTAGGGCATGACCTCTTATAAGACGTGCAAAACATAAAAAAGGGGGCGATAGGTTTTTAGTACCGTGATCAAATCTCTTCTCATAAATTGCTTTATTGAGAAGAGAAAATATGCCTGATGAACTCTAGTAATAGAAGGCGTAAACTGATGCACAGTTTTTCTAGTGATCATTCTTCTGATCAAGCGACAGAGTGATAGTGTGAAATCATTGTGAATGGAGAGTTGTTTCATGTTTCTTTCATCAGATGTTTTACTCCGTATACCTCGTCCAAACGAACACGCCCAGGCTCGTCTGGTCTGTTTCCCACCAGGGGGAGCAGACGCATGGATCTGGGATGCCTATTCCGCGTTTTTGCCAGAAAGCATCGAGCTATGCGCTGTTCAGTTGCCCAATAGAGGATCAGAACTGACACGCTACACAGAACGTTCTCAGATTATTGGTGAGGTTGCTCAGTCGCTTCTCACCAATGCACGCAAAGACCAGAAACTTGTTTTTCATGGGTATTGTGTCGGGGCATTGTGGGGATACGATGTCGCTCTCTATTTGCACGAACACGCGGGTGTGCAGCCTGATCATTTTATTATTGCTGGCTGTATGGCTCCTCACGAACGCACCCCACAGACAGCGTTTATGAAAACACAGGGTTTTGTAGATGTCATGACGAGTTTTTATAAGCCCGGCTCGCCAGAATTTAATTACATTCTCTCGACCATCCCGGCTGCAAAGCATGATGCTGAAATGCTGGAGCAAGACATGCCCTTGCCGGAAAAGCCCTTCATATTCCCTCTGACGGTTTTTGGAGCAGAACACGATCAATTCGTGGCTGATCCAAGGCAGCTCTGGGCCTGGCAAAGCTATACAACTGGCCCATTTCGCGTCCAGATTTTTGAAGGAGATCACTTCTTTGGTTTGCAGCATCCACAACTTCTGATGAAGTTGATCACCGAATGCATTCAGGCAAACCTCTTTCCAGCATAGCGTAACTGGCCTGATGGACAAGTGTTCTCTGGTAAAGGAAAGCTTCGTGGTGTTTCTATTCCTCAGGACAACGAATATCAGATCGGCTGAGGAGGAACACCATGAACCAGGACACGGCTATTGTTGTGTTCTAAGCACTATCCATTTTACGAGGAAGGAGATTGAGTAAATGAGCGAACAAGCAAGTAAAAATAAGCAAGGTACACCCGCCTATCGAGGTATGGCCTTAGAGAATAGTGAATTAGCAGAGGCATCAAAGAGCCATCCTCACGTTCACTCATGGATCATTGTTCTGCTAGGAGCTGTAGTTGGACTCTTAATAGCGATATTCTGGGTACCAGCAATAGCAGATGATACAATTGGTGTGAACCTAGCCAGCTCTATTCTTGGCACGAATGCTGCATTAGTAAGACTCACTGGCGGCTGGTTCAGTCTTGCCTTTGCTATTGCTGTAGGGTTAGGGAATACCTTCACTGCATGCAATTGTGCCGTATTCAGTTGCATCGCACCTCTTTCTGGTCAAAAAAGACAGACAAAGGCAGGTGTATGGTACCAGCTTGCGTTCATCGCTACAGGGGTGATAGTAGTTACCATACTTTATGGCATCATCGGTGTTCTACTGAACCAGCAGATTCCGAGCCTCTCAAACGCCACGTTATCTATCGGTCGTGGTTTTCCGGTGCGTTTAGTTCAGTCAACTACCGTCTTCGTCATTCTAGGTATTGTCCTCTTCTACTGGGGATTAGTCACCCTACGGCTGGTCAGAAATCCCCTGGCAAAATTGGTTGAACAACATCTCTGGACTATACCCCTTTCTCTAGGTGTAATTGTTGGCTGTTTTAGCATAGGTCGCCCCTATCCTCTATTTCAAATACTCTTCCATTATGTTGCAGGATCTGGAAATATACTGGTATCCGCTATTTTAATGGGATTACAAGGGTTATGTAATATTGTCGTGATGGCTTTGCTCTTTGTGCTGCTCATGTTTGGTACCGGTGGACGTGTGGAACGATGGATGCAGGAGAGTCCGTTGCGTATGCAAGCGATTACAGCCTTCTCTGTTATAGGGGCTGGCGTTTTCCTGATTGCCTACTGGGGAATGCGCTTGCCTGCTCAGCTTGGTATTGGTTGGTTCCCTCACCTTTAATAGTCCGCTTGATGTTGGGGTTTGCCCATTGTTGGAACCAAAACTTGGAATAGTTTGCTGAGCCAGCCTGTCGAGTGCTTCGATAAAGCTTGCTCCTTCAGATACCCTGTAAATCACGTTTGTCAAGTAGGCAGAACCTCGGTTTAAAATCTGGCATGGATAACTGGCCTCAAGCCCGATCTGAAGGCGGTGGATCCTCAGATTTGGAAAGAGCCAATGC
>JAJZEJ010000624.1 GCA_021828635.1 Chloroflexota bacterium | reverse complement strand
AGAATCTGCTCGGCATAGATAGCCTGTTCTTGTTCCAGAGCTATTTCCAAGACAAAATTAGATTCTACATAAACGATCATGCTGCATTCATCCCAAAAAACACATCAGCGTCTTTAATATATTTGTTAAACCCGGCCCGCTCAAGCGTCTTCTCAGGCTCCTCATTTATCCGTTGCGGCTTTGTGGTAAGACCTATCAACCATTGTAGCACCAAAAGCTCTAGTTCATCTCCATACAATCTCTCGGTAGGAGGTTCCTCAAAATAGCGTAATACTACTTTATCCATTGGAAACTCATACGTAGGAGAAGCGTCGGGATCATTTTGTGTTGTTTCATCCCACAAAAACCCTACTTCTTGAGACAACAACAAGAAGTAAGGAACTTTTGAAGGATAGTTATGCTCAATCAGAATATGGCGCATTTCTATAGCATCCTCACGGGATAAATCCTGTTGATTCCTTACCTCTACCACAGCTATCAGTGTATCATCAACACTCTTGATGACAAGGTCAGGGTGAAAAGTTCGTTTGTTTGGCATTGCATAGCACTCTCTTTCTGTTCTCATCTTTATACTTTGCTATCTTTGAGCTTAGTATAACCATTCTCAAATACATTGTCAATTAATGCTGCAATGTTAGCAAGCCGATGAATGTTGCTGAATCCCTGGTTCGCATTTCCCAAACGTGCCAAAAAGAGGTACAATAAAACCTGCATAGTCGAGTCATACATTTTATTCGTTGGTGGGAGAGACGTTTTATGGAACATCCGTTAATCGAGCAACTGCGGCAACGCCCACTCCTGTGCGATGGCGCGATGGGAACCCTGCTCTATGCACGTGGTGTCACGTATGAACAGTGTTTTGATGCACTGAACCTGACACAACCCGAACTCATTCTGAATATTCATAACGAATACATCACAGCTGGCGCACAGATTATCGAAACCAACACTTTCGGTGCCAATCGCGCTAAGCTTGAAACACATAACCTGGGCGATAAAGTCAGCGAGATCAACCGACGCGCCGTGAAACTGGCCCGCGAGGCACGCGAGATATCCGGCCAGTCCATCTTTATCGCCGGAGCCGTTGGCCCTAGCGGACGCCCCTTACAAGCACCGGATGAGCAGCGTTTACACGAATTACGCGCTATTTTCCGCGAACAGATCATTGCCTTACAAGAGGGCGGTATTGATTTGCTCATTCTCGAAACCTTCTCCAATCTATCTGAGCTACGGCAGGCTGTCTTAGCAGCTAAAGAGAGCGGATTGCCAGTTGTGGCACAGATGAGCTTCTATGAGGATGCTCATACCCTCTCCGGCAGTTCGGCGGCGCGTGTGGCTACTGTGCTTGCAGACCTGGGTGCCGATATCATTGGAGCCAATTGTAGTGTTGGACCAGCCGCAACGTATGACACGCTAGAAGAAATGATTGGAGCGGTGCAGCATCTGGAAGGAGTAGCGACAGCGCCGCTCTTTTCAGCCCAGCCAAACGCCGGTCTACCAACGCGCTTTGATAATCGCTTTTTCTATGTCTCCACACCGGATTACTTCGCGGACTACGCTACCCGCTTCGCTCGCGCTGGTGTACGCCTGATCGGCGGTTGCTGCGGCACCACTCCACGCCATACCGCCGCGATGCGCCAGGCACTCGATGCCTATTGTGGCTACACCACCACAGTGGCCGTCACTCCCACTGAGGAGCCACAAGCGAAGAAAAGCAATGGCAAAGCCTCGCTTGCCAGCATCATTGAGAACGAAATACTGCTTCCACAAGAAGGCACGCATACGCAATTACAGGCCAAACTGGAAGCCGGAGACTTCGTGGTCAGCGCCGAACTTGACCCGCCAAAGGGTCTGAATCCCAAGAAAATCCTGGAAGGAGCCGTGCTACTCCAGAAAGCTGGCGTGGACTGCATCAATATCGCCGATAGTCCAATGGCGCGTGTACGCATGAGTTGCATCGCACTGGCCCGTCTCATTCAAGATCACACGGGTACCGAAACCATCATCCACTTCACCACCCGCGACCGCAACCTGATGGCGTTGCAATCAGAGCTACTAGGCGCACACGCACTGGGTATCCGCAACATTCTAGCTTTGAGCGGCGATCCGGTACGAGTCGGTGCCTATCCCAATACTACCGGCGTCTGGGATGTCGATTCTGTTGGCCTCATTCAGATATTGCGCGGCATGAACGAGGGACACGATGCAGCCGGTGGCTCAATTGGCGCGAAATCCTCTTTCCACGTTGGCTGTGCGCTTAATCTAAATATGACCGAAGAGGAAACCGAGCGCGAAATCGAAAAATATCAACGTAAAATTGCAGCTGGCGCAGACTATATCATGACTCAGCCGATTTACGAACTGGCTCCTCTGGAACGCTTCTTGCAGCGTGTAGGCAAGCCACCTATTCCGATCTTGCTAGGTTGTATTCCATTGCATAGCTCACGTCATGCTGAGTATCTACATAACGAGGTACCGGGCATCAGCATTCCCGATGATGTACGCGCACGCATGCGTTCTGCGGGCGAACATGGACATGAAGAGGGATTAGACATTGCCCAGGAACTGCTGACCGAGGCACGCCAACTAATTCAAGGCGTCTATTTGATGCCTTCTTATGGACGCTATGATGTAGTGGGCGAACTGACACGCATGTTACAAGCACAGAAAGTCTGATGTAGGAACCGATTTATCGCGTCCGCATTGTAACGTGACGGGTTGGTAGGCAGGCGCGGACGCGGCCAGATGCCGTGAAACTGATGGAACCGGTCCCTACATTAAAGCCAACCATTCTCATTAGCACGGGCAATAACGCAGGCATAGAGGACACCTTGAATGCCTGCACGTCGATACTGTTCGAGGCAGCCTGCCAGCACTTGTAGCCCGGTTTCGCGCAGATGTTGTCGTTTGCTATGCGCGGCCATACGTAAAAGACATTCTGCCGCCAGCGCATTCTCAATCAAGGGTTGTTCTCGCACTGTTAGCCGACCAACCGCGTGTGTATCCACAGGCATATCAAAGAACAGACCACTCTGCTCATCAAACAATTCCTGGCACACGTAGTGCATTAGGGCAATAGCGGTTTCAAGGTACCACTTGCGCCCTTGCATTTCATAGGCGTCAAGTAAGGCGCGTGTGAGCCAGACCTGATCGGCCAGGAGACCGGGCAAAGCAGGGTGCTTGTGGATAGCGTAGTGATGAACACAGCCATCTGCATGCATCATATGTTCACATAGCCAGTCCAACGCGCAAAGCGCCATTGTACGCAACATTGAATGTGATAATACTTGTGCCGCCAACAGATAGGATGAGATCATACGTGCATTCCAGGCTGTATAGACCGTCGTATCAATGGGTGGTGCGGTACGAGTCGCACGGGAATAGGGGCCAGGCTCATAGTATTCTTCGTCGGCACTCTGACTACCACTAAAAACATTCAACTGTGGCTGCCAAAAGGTGGTATTGCTATACAGCACCAGTTTGCGAGCCAGTTCGTACCACTGTTCCTCGCGCGTTTGCTGGGCTGTCAACACGATGAGATGCAGTAGCGCGGCATTTTCATCAAGCATCTTCTCTGTATGTGGCATACCCCAATCACTAGCAGCAGAATAGCGGAAAAAGCCACCGATCTCTTTATCCCATAAACCTCCATCACGCATCTGCTCCAATGAATAGCGTACCATCTCTAATGCATCCGGCTGATTACGTTTTGACAATTGTAATAGGAGTTCTAACGCCTCTGGATGAGGAAATTTGAGATGTGGATGAAGACTAAAACCACCAAAATCGGCATCATACAGGCCACGCAACACCTGCCCGGCTTCGTTCGGTAGATCAATCAGAGCCGCACGTTCCTTTTGCAGCAATGATTGTGCAGAGGTGCGAGAGATGCGTGGCAGGGTATGAGTAAGTTGGCGTGTCAAGCGTTGTTCCTGGAGTTCGCTGATCTGCCCACCAATTTCCTGGCGATTCTCGCTGTAGTAGCGCCGAATATAGCCCAGATAGTAGAGCATTTGCTTGGGCGGCACATAGACTCCACCCCAAAGTACCTCGCCCTCTGGGGTGAGTAGCACGACACTAGGCCAACCGTTCTGATTATAACGTTGATTAATATCCGGGCGTAAGTCACCATCAACGCGCACAGGGATATAATCATTGTTGATAATCGTGATAATGCCTGGCTCGGACAATGTTGTCTCATCCATCATATGACACCACTGACACCAAGTCGATGTAAGCAGCAACAACACGGGCTTCTCTGCCTGGGCTGCCTCCTGAAATGCCGCTTCGTCCCAGGAACGCCAATGAATCTTATCAGCACGATTGGGACGATGAGAAAAGCGAAATACTTCCGGCATAGGCTCGGATGTAGATGATTGGTTAGAGACGGCATTGCCGCTCATGCGATGCCTCCTTCATATGCAGATCATCAAATGAGGGAAAGTGAAAAATGAGTTATAACCTGTACAATATATTGGAGTCGTTTGGTTACAAGTATATCATAAAAGCAACCTCCCTTGTGCTATTTCTAATGCAGAGAGGAATATTATAGCCAGGCTAATTGTTATGATGAGAGGTCTGATGAATTTGACTTGCAGTACGCATTGTGCTACACTTTCACAAAGTTCTGGCTCAAGATAGATACAAGGAGTCTTATTTTACCAGAACCAGGTCGGGGAAAGATGTTCCCGCTATGTAAGATGTTTGCACTGTCTGTAGCAACGTTTTTCACACAAGAAGGAAGGCAGGTTCGGCCTATTAACAGAGATTTTCGGGGGAATGACCGTCCGCGTGAGACGCGCGTAAATGAACGTATTCGGGCGCGTGAAATTCGCTTGATCGATGAGAACGGCGAAATGATGGGAGTAATGTCACCAATACGCGCACTTGATATCGCCCGTGATCGAAACCTTGACCTGGTCGAAGTGGCAGCTAGCTCGAATCCACCGGTGTGTAAGTTGATGGATTATGGCCGCTACAAGTATGAGCAGGCGAAGAAAGAGAACGAGGCACGCAAAAATCAGAAGACGATCACCTTGAAGGAAATTCGTCTGCATCCCCGTACTGATGACCACGATATAGAAGTCAAAACGCGGAAGATTCAAGAGTTCCTGGCTGAAGGCGATAAGGTTCGGGTGAGCGTCCAGTTTCGCGGGCCTGAGCTGCGTCATCCAGACCTGGGTCGCAAATTGCTAGATGAGATCGCGGAAGTACTGAAGGGCAGTATCATCATTGAACGCTCGCCAGTAATGGAAAATCGCACGATGTCAATGATTGTCTCACGCGCACCAGGATGGGAGCCGCCTAAGAAACAGGTAGCAACCGCTCGTGGCAAAGATTCTGCGCAAGAGACAAAGGCAAATGATGCCGAAACCACAACATCCACCCCTGCGTCAGTACCAGCGCAGACCTCTCAGCAAGATAGCACGAGCGAAGAAATTTCTCAGCCGAGTGAGGCATCTCGCTGAGCTGGAATAATCCGCACAACACAGGGCGGTCCAACGATGACTCTGACATAGCACATTCCACAAGGGTGTAGTTTATAGACTACACCTTTTTTCTTTGTCTACCGTACAACTGATATTGTCATTCATTGTATCATTTCACTGCAATTTTCGGTATAAAGATGCAAATCATAGCTAATCATACTATACAGGTTGACTTTTTCCCAATAGCTGACTAAGATAGGACTATTCTTCTTATGTAGACAACACTTGAGAATGAACACCTAAAACATGCATCAAAAGTGTTCTAAGCTGTATCATGGAGGCACGCGGTGAACCGATACGATGACCCTCGCGGGTATGAAGAGCAACCAGATGATTCTTCCGACGCTGGACAGCATACTACTCAACCGGCAAATCCCTCTTACACACCTGCATATAATGGCAGTTTCTCGCGGGAATACATGGAGTTGCCCCCACCCTCGTTTCGTCCACAACGGCAAACACGCAACCCCTTTGGGCGCGTCATCGTGGTGGCCGTGCTGGTCGTCCTTGCGTTTGGCGGTGGCTGGCTCGGCAATCAGTACTATACGAATGGCGGCTTCTTCACACCCAGCAGCCAATCGCAAAAATATGAGCAACTTTTCCAACAAGCCTGGAATATCGTCGATCAAAATTACGCGGTTCGCAAGGATGTTAACTATAAAAATATGTCCTATAGTGCGATACAGGCGATGGTTAACACATTGCAGGATAAGGGCCATACACGCTTTCTAACGCCCCAGGAGGTGCAGTCTGAAAACCAGCAATTGAGTGGCTCATATACAGGCATCGGCATCTATCTCAGCCAGGACGCCAAAACTGGCAAACTCATCATCACATCACCCATTCCAAATTCACCGGCTGAAAAAGCTGGTATCAAGCCAAATGATATACTCACTGCCGTCAACGGCACAAATGTCACCGGCAAAAGCATTAGTGCTGTAAGCAATCTGATTGAAGGCAAAGCTGGAACGTCCGTGGCAATTACAGTCCAGCGTCCAAGCACGAATCAGACCTTAACCTTCCATATCACACGCGGAGTGATCTCGGTCCCCAATGTCGAATGGTACTATATTCCACAAGATCATGTTGCCGATATTCAACTGCTCCAGTTCGCCGATGGCGTCTCTACGCAGTTGAAAGATGCACTCACCAAAGCAAAAAGCATGGGTGCAACAAAAATCATTCTCGACCTGCGCAATAATCCTGGTGGCTACCTGAGCGAAGCAGTCAATACCGCCAGCTACTTCATCAAAAGTGGCAATGTGCTATTGACACAAAACAGCAAAGGACACCGCACGCCCATTCATGTCAATGGAAATCCGATTGATCCAAGCGGGCCAATGGTAGTGCTGGTCAATGGCAATACAGCCAGCGCGGCCGAGATTGTGACCGGTGCATTAGAGGATAACAAACGTGCCGAAGTAATTGGCACAAGAACCTTTGGCACTGGCACGGTACTACAACAATTCACCCTGTCCGATGGCTCAGCGATCCTGGTAGGTGTGCAGGAATGGCTGACCCCTGATGGACAGTTTATCCGTCAGAACGGCATTACACCGGAAAAGGTCGTTCCACTCAGTTCTAGCACGCAGCTATTGACACCAATCATAGAGAGTGACAATCACATGACTGAGCAGCAGATACTCAATAGTAGCGATGCTCAGTTAGTAGCAGCCATCCAATACCTTAACGCACACTGATACTCTTTCACAAAAACATGTGGGTTGGGTTCCCATCTTTATAAATGGAAACCCAACCCACATGTTTTTATTGCCCCTGTGGCATTTCTGCCACTAGCATACAGCGATACCTAAGAATAATTCAGAAGCTACACAGACAGCATAGCCTCTTCACGCGCCCTTGCGGCCTCTTCACGATCTTCCCCGCTCATCGACTCGTCATTGATATCGTCAAGCTGTGGACGGCTAAGACGCACAAAAAAGGTTGCAATGATGGCAACAACGGTAAGCGCAACACTGACCCAGAAGGCATCGCGCATAGCCAGGATCGTTGCCTGTTCTTGCACCAAGCCACTGATCGTCTGGAGAGACGCCGAGTAAGCCGCGCTAGCTGCCGCACCCTGTGACATAAACAGTGCCTGCAACTCCAGTACAAGCTTTCCCAGTGGTGAAGCTGGTGTAACCATCTCAGCCAGGTGAGCATAGTGGACAGAAGTTTGTGTCTGCACCAACGTGGCAATCACAGCTACCGCGAACGAACTCATCACAAAACGGATGGTCGTACTCAGTGAGCTAGCCTGCGGCAAATCTCGTGGTCCAAAGGCTGAAAGTGCTGAGACCGAGAGCGGCTGAAAACAGAAACCCAGCGCCAGGCTACGCGCAATCAGCCAGATTTGAATAGTGCCATAAGGTGTATTAGCACCAAGCCGCGTAAAGAACCACAAAGCAACAGCGAGAATAACCAATCCTGGAATGACCGCAGCCCGTACACCAAGCTTATCCACTATGCGTCCTGCCACCAGCGATGCCGCCATTGAGGCAAATGCTTGTGGTAGCAGCAACAAACCAGCTTGATACGCAGAAAGTCCACGCAAATCCTGCAAGTAGACCGGAATGAGAAACAGACCACCATAGAGTGCGAATGTCACTAGCGCACTGGCAATGCTGCTGGTAGTAAAGGCCGCATTGGCAAAGATGCGCAGGTCTAAGAGCGGTTGCCTTCCCTGATTCGCAACATTTACCTCAACAATCGTAAAAACGATGAGCATCAGGACGCCTACGGCCAGGAAACTAATGACCTTCGTCGATCCCCAGCCATCGGTACTGGCATCGGACAGGCCATAGAGTAGAGCCGATAAACCAAGAGCGGAGGTAAGAAAACCAGGAATATCGAACGATGTCCGCGTGGGTGGTCGGCGCTCACGCAGATAAAGAGTACCCAAGATAATACCAAGAATGCCAATAGGTACATTGATGTAGAAGATCAACTGCCAGCCCAGGAAAGTGACAATATAGCCTCCAACGGTAGGGCCGAAAGCCGGAGCAAGTAGAATCGGCACACCTAATGCACCCATCGCCATACCGCGCTCCTCCAATGGAAATTCACTATAAAGCAACGTAATGGCTAACGGCGACATAAAAGCACCCATGATACCCTGCAATATACGGAAAAAGATGAGTACAGGCAAACTCCAAGCCAGTCCACAGAGGGCCGAACCAAGCGTAAAACCTGCCAAAGCGAGCAAATACAAACGTTTCTGACCAAGCCGTTGCGCCAGAAAAGCTGTGAGTGGGGTTGCCACACCCTGCACCAGGGTATACGCGGTAAGTACCCATTGCACACTGGCCAAATCAGCTCCAAAAACAGTTTGCAAACGCGGAATAGCGATGTTGACAATAGTACTGTCCAAAATGGTCATAAAGACGCCGAAGATGACCACAATTGCCACAATCCATTTATAAGGCAAGCCCGCCAATGTACGCGGGGAAACAGCAGGCACTTGCATAAGTAAGAACTCCTCAATAGTTTTTATTCCAAGATATCTTGAACGTGTCTTTCAAAAAATGACTATCACGTCATTATATATACCTCAAAGTCATGGTCATTGTCAAGAGGGTAATTGAATGAGAATTGGGAAAATGATGAGCTACTACCCCCTGATTCTGTCATGCATCTCTTGACAAACTAAAGTAGTTAGTATATTATCTATATAGATTAGTTATGAGACTAACGTCAATCAAAAGAGAGGACATAGACTATCATGAAAGCGACTGCTTCTGGCAATAATCTGTTTCAATTGAACCACCTGCGCTTCGTCAACTGCTACTTGGTGCGCGAGGATGACGGCTTTACCTTGATCGACACAGCCGATAGCGGCCAGGCTAAGGCGATTATGCAGGAGGCGCAAAGGCTGGGGTTGCCCATCGCACGTATTCTGCTGACGCACGCGCACATCGATCATGTTGGCTCGCTGGAGGCGCTGCATGAGGCGCTGCCAGATGTACCGGTGGCAATTAGTGAGCGTGACGCACGTTTCCTATCCGGCGATAAGAGCCTGGACGCCTCGGAGCCACAAGCAAAACTGCGCGGCGGCTATCCTATCTGCAAAACCAAGCCAGGAATCTTGCTGCACGAGGGGGAGCGCGTTGGCTCTCTCGAAGTGATTGCAACGCCAGGACACACCCCCGGTCACGTCGCGTTTCTCGATACGCGGGACCGCTCAATCATCGTTGGTGATGCCTTCCAGACGCTTGGCGGCGTGGCCGTTTCTGGCACGCTCAAATGGCGTTTTCCGCTACCGGCACTAGCCACCTGGTACAAGCCGCTTTGTCTGGAGAGCGCACGCAAGCTGTTGGCGCTCCAACCATCCCTGCTGGCTGTCGGGCATGGCAACATACTCAATAACCCCCAAGTGGCAATGGAGCAGGCAATTCGCGTGATGGAACGAGACTTGACCAGAGAGGCAAAGCGGCAGACAAACGCTGCATACAATAGTCAGTAAAGAAGCGGAAGCGAATAATCATGATCTCGTGGAGGAGGC
>JAJZEJ010000682.1 GCA_021828635.1 Chloroflexota bacterium | reverse complement strand
CGGGTCCATGTTCAATAGCGACTGCTCGACATAAGGTCGAATGAAACGCACAGCCCCTTGCTCTTCTTCGGTGAGTGGGCGTCTAAAGATATAGCCAAAAGGTGAGGCCGCCGACAAACGTGAATCATGCAGCAATGCAAACACGTCGTCATAGCGCGAGACCATCCAGCCATTGAGGTGTGGATTCCAGTGAACAGGGTCATGAGCCTGCAACTGTTGAAAGGCAGGGCATGGATTCGCTAAATACTCCGCCCGCAGTAAGTTATCAATATCAGCATGTAGCATGAACATTCTCCTGCTCAACACAAAAGACGGTGGTACAGATTTTCACTCCCTGGCCCTTCCAATAGTGTTGCAGATGTCCCACTTGCGCTTCATGGATAGGGGCCTGCTGCCATCTAGCCCATGCATCTTTATCTTGCCATTCACTAAGCATGATATAGGCACAGGGATCGTTCGTGTCGTGGATCAATTCATCGCGTACAATACCCTCGACACTGCCTACTACGATGCGACTCACCTGCTCGAAAGCTGCTTCAAAAGCTTTCTGATCCTCCAAGTGATTGAGCCGTCCGAAGATCAACACGTAGGTTGCCATACTTGTTTGTCTCCTTGCATCACATACTTCACTCACAAAACCTTAGAATGCGCCGATGCCTCCGACGCCGCCATCAATAGCAATGGTCGCGCCAGTAATAAAGCTAGAGAGATTACTTGCCAGGAACAGCACGACCGCCGCCACCTCATCAGGTTGCCCCAGGCGTCCGATGGCGGCAAGATAGGCATAACGTTTGCGTTGCTCCGGCGATAGATCGCCAATCTCCTCGGTCTCAATGACGCCGGGCGCTATCACATTCACGCGAACACCTTGATAGCCCACTTCCTTGCACAGAGACCTGGTCAGGCCAATAACGCCCGCCTTCGCAGCGGTATAATGCGCTTTCCCGCGCATCCCAACGGCGGCCAAGCATGCGGAGACATTGATAATTGATCCGCCATTCGTCATCAGCGCCAGTACTGCCTGGCTGACAAGATAGACGCCTGTAAGATTGATGTCCAGCACTCGTTGCCATGCCGGTAGCGCGAGTTCCTGGAAGGGAGCATGATTGATAATGGAGGCATTGTTCACAAGAATGTCAACCTGCCCAAACTGCTCACGCACCCGCTCTAGCATCGTAGCGACTGATTGCGCATCACTGACATCCGCCGGTAGCGCGAAACTGCCATTTCCATACTGCTCCAGTTCTGCCTGTAAACTGGCTGAAGCCGCGCTCTCTTGCTCATAGATGGCCGCTACCAGAACGCCCTGTTGCATCAATGCCCTTACCATCGCCCGTCCAACGCCATCGGTACTGCCTGTCACAATGGCATGCTTGCCCGCTAAATCCAGATTCATACTTCCTCCTTCTGTAGCATCTTTCAGACCAGCGCGGGAGCTTGCGTCTCCAACGTGACGTGGCCTTGTCGAGGCGAGGGAGCCAGCGGAGAGCAGAAAAACACCAGGATGGTTTCCTCGGAACCAGTATTGCGCAGGCGGTGCGGTTCATATTTCGGTACGAAAACTGCCGTTCCCGTGTTGGCAACAATCGTGTTGTCATCACCCTCAATCGTCACCTCGCCCTTTACCACATAGAAACACTCCTCGCTATAAGGGTGGAAGTGTTTCAAAAAGACTTCACCCGGCTCTAAGGCCAGCGTCCCCAGGAAACCAGCCGAGGTTCCCACGCTCTGAGGGGTAAGCAGGATATGCAAACGCCCACCACGATCTTGTGGCAATGGGTTTACCGTAGAACGATGAATAGATGCAATCATTGAAAAGCTCCTTTCGATGTACTGTTAAGACAGAGGGCGTCGTAGAACCAGCGCCGAATTAAAGCCGCCAAAGCCGCGTGCGCCAACGAGAATGTGGCGCAACGGTTTAGAGCGCGTTTGATTGGGAACACAATCGAGTGGGCAGGCAACGTCTGGATGCGCAAAACCGACCGTGGGCAGGATGGTGTTTTCCTGCATACCGAGCAGTGCGCAGGCCACATCGACGGTTGAGCCTCCGTTAAACAAACGCCCGATCATTGATTTAGGAGCGGAGGCCGGAATATCGGCGAGTGCAGCGCCGAAGACCTGCTGCAATGCACGTGCCTCGGCAATGTCGCCTTCCTGAGTACCTAACCCATCACAGATAATCCAGTCGATATCCGTGGGGGCGATCTGCGCCATCTGGAGCGCCTGCGCGATGGCAACGGCATATGCCTGTCCATCGTTCGCTGGCCCGCGTGTCAGCACGCCATCGAAGGACTGGCCCCAGCCAGCAATTTCGGCATAGACCTGAGCTTTACGCTTGCGTGCATGCTCATTTCCCTCTACACAGAAGCCAGCGCCACCTTCACCAACAAGCGGGCCGGAGCGCGTGGCATCGAAGGGTCGGTAGGGATAGATATCGCATGCGGTCGAAATCAAGCCGGAAGCCTGGTGTGCGGCAAAGGTATAGGGAGTTAAAGGAGCCTCACTGCCGCCCACAAATACAATGTCACACATATCACGTGCAATGATCTTTGCAGCATGACCAATAGCCATCAAGCCGCCAGCAGCTTCAGCACAAATATTGCGCCCATAGCCACAGAGTTTGTTGCTAATCGAAATCTGACCGATACTGGCAGCATAAAACCAGGCAATGGAGAGGTAGACACTCACGTGCTTTGGCCCCTGTGACCCACAAATGTGCAGTTGTTGCTGACCATACGCATTACCTCCTGTACCGGCTGCGAAGACCGCACCCACCCTGGTCGCATCCTCGTCCCTCAGCTGCACGCCAGCATCCTCGATAGCCTGCCGCGTGCAAATCAGATCGAACTGCGTCCAGCGATCTGTTTGCACGATGAGACGCGGATCTAGAAAAGCCGCTGCGTCAAAATCTTTGACAATGCCCGCCACTTTACTGGCAAAGTGCGTTGTATCAAAAGCCGTGATGGGTGAGATGAACGATTGCCCACTGACCATACCTTGCCAAAAAGCTGATGCTCCCGTACCTGCCGGTGTAACTACGCCGAGGCCTGTAATAACTGCTCGCTCAGACATGAAAATCACCTTTGCTTTCCGCATAATAGGAGAGAACGAGCGCGGATTGGAACCCGCCAAACCCGCTGGCTGTGGAGACAATATGTTCCACCGCCTGCTCTCTGGCAACGTTCGGCACATAATCCAGATCGCATTCCGGGTCGGGAACCTGATAGTTGATCGTAGGGGGAATGATCTTGCGCTGAATGATCAGTGCGCAGGCCGCCGTCTCGATGGCCCCTATAGCGCCCAGGGAGTGTCCAATCATAGATTTAATCGAGCTGATGGGAATATCGCGGATGCGCTCTTTCCAAACTGTCTTAAAAGCATTTGTCTCGTGGAGATCATTTTGGCGCGTCGAAGACCCATGAGCATTGATATACTCTATATCCTCCGGCATCAATGTTGCCTCGTCTAGAGCTGCCTCAATGGCCTGTACCATGTCCAGGCCATGACGCTGCAAGCCGGTCATATGATACGCATTGAGTGCGCT
Source organism: Chloroflexota bacterium (assembly GCA_021828635.1). The sequence goes on along the minus strand of JAJZEJ010000682.1, from coordinate 6,467 downwards.
ACCATAGCCTGTAATTTCAGCATAGATAATCGGTGCCTGCCGCAGTAAAGCATGTTCCAGGGACTCCAGGATAAGAAAGGCACTGCCTTCTCCCAGCACGAAGCCATTGCGCTCATTATCGAAGGGGCGGGACGCTTTTTTTGGCTCATGGTTGCGTGCCGTGGTACCTTTAATGGCATCAAAAGAGGCCATATTGACGGGGCAGATACCAGCTTCAGCCGCGCCCGCGATCACCACGTCTGCATCGCCATCACGAATCCACTCGAAGGCATGCGCAATGGCATCTATGCCAGCGGTACACCCCGTCGAAATCGTCGCCACCGGCCCCTGGATGTGAAACTTTGCTGCGATTTCCGCGCTCAAGCTCGTAGGGGACATGGCATGGTACAGAAATGGTGTTGCTAGCATGGGATCGACATTAAATTCGGTAGCTTGCTTGCTGACGACCAGATATTCCTGCTCCAGACGCAATGTTGAGCCAATAGCCGTTCCTGCTGCCACTCCGATGCGTGTCGGGTTTGCGTCAGCCAGAGCTAGCTCGCTGTCCGCCAGTGCTTCTAGCGCGGCAACCAGGCCGAACTGGCTATGCCGACTCGTTCTTGCCACCTCTTCTTCTGTTAAATGGTAGTGGAACGGGTTCCAATCCGCAACAGCCGCTACGACTTGTGAGCGAAATTGATCCAGGTGATCTACCTGAGCGAGGGCCGCCGTGGACCGCCCCGTAATGAGCGTCTCCCAGAAAGCCTCTCTCCCTACACCTCCCGGTGCCACCACGCCTATGCCAGTGATTATGACTCGCGCCATCGTCGCTTTCTCCTCAAATATCCAGATAGAAGTTGCTTGTTGCTGCCAAATGTAGCCAGTTGAGATTACTAAGCAATTACTTCCAGGATAAGAGGCTTGTAATCTGACTACCCTATCATCGAAGCAGTCTCCATTCAGTTGATCAGGTACATCAACAGACTTTTATCATATAGAGAGGAGGTTACAAGTATGGCAGCGCATTGTACTGTTCACAGTATGATTGGTATTTTGCATACCAAAGTTGGAGTGCCACTGGATACGCCCAACATCGCCACTGCCTCCTGGGAAGAGATAGGCGTCGAGTCGCTGGGACTAACAGAGATTTGCACCAGCCTGGGCCATCAACTCGGCATCTATATTCCGCATGAAGAGGCGTTAATCACAAAAAATGTGCAAGACCTTGTAACGTTCGTCAACACCATTGAGGCGTAATTGAGGAGGAAATTTCATGGGCTATATTCGTAATGCCGTTCTCATCCATGCACCGCTCGAAGAGGTTTTCAAGCTCACCAACAATGTGCGCACTTGGCCGGATCTCTTCACTGAATATGCCAGTAGCGAGGTGCTGGAAGAGACGAAGGACAGCGTGACCTTCCGACTGACAACTCATCCAGATGAAACAGGAACGCAGTGGAGCTGGGTATCCACACGCCGGACAGATGCCAGGCATACTTCTACTTACTCCGAGCGCAATCCCTCTTCCGGCCCATTCAAACATATGACCATCCGCTGGTGGTATGACAGTATCGGTGATAGCGACACTATTATGACCTGGGAGCAGGAGTTCACAATGAAGCCGGAGGCTCCTTTCAGCGAACAGGATGCGGAGCAACACCTCAATAATCAGACACGGATTCAGCAAAAAGTGATTAAAGAGCGGGTAGAAGAGCAATGTGGAACCACGCAACAGTCTGAAGCGGTGTTTCGCGGCATCATCGTCGGTACCTATAAACCAGGGAGCGAGGAGAAGATCGTGGAGGCATTTACCCGTTCTGACGAAACAGACCTTCCGCGCCGCATCGGCGTCAAATCTCGCCATGTCTGGACACAGGGTGACATCTATGTGCATTTTGTCGAGGCTCAGGCTTCTCTCTCAACGATTCTTAAAGAGTATGCTCAGAATCCCCTGTTTCAGGACGTAAAGGAGGAACTCGACCAGTATGTTTCTCTCATCTATCCTGATCTGCCGCCGATGGCAAAGCAGATTTATCAGTGGGATAACGCAGCCTAGACGTGTACATCCTGAGCGTCTCTTCCATTTTCCGGGCGCGAAGACTTAGAGATAACACACATAAGCACGTGTGAGCCGTGTGTGAACACACAAGAGAAGGACGTATGTATTACACCCTCATCCTGTTGAATTTCATTACGTTGGGATTGCTGGTTGGCGGTCTGTTCTTCGTGAACATGGCCGTCGTACCCACATTTATGACACTCAGCACCGGACGCTATGCTGAATTTCATCATGTGCTGGATCGTTATAGCGACCCCTACATGCCTCTACTGACGTTCTCGACTGTCCTGTTAGCTCTGGGCGAACTCTGGTTTACCCAATCAAGCTGGCAGTTAATCAGCAGAATTATCGGCATCGCCTGTATCGCCAGTGTGGCGCTCATTTCTATCCTGGTGCATGGGCCACTCAACCGACGTATACGCACCTGGCAGCCAGATAAACAGCTTGAACATCTCTCTGAAATGAGAGCCAGGTGGATTATGGGCCATCGCGTTCGCACTGTGATGGCCTTTATTGGTCTGATAGCCCTGCTGCTACCCGTCGTATTGACAAGAATATGATGATGCTCTTTGATAAGAGAAACCAGGAGTCAGCTTTGTGTGGCGATTCCTGGTTTCTCTTATCCCTGCGTATTGAGAGGAGCGATTCTGTGAATGAGCAAACAGATATCTCGGTAAGAAACGTGATTACCATCACGTCGCAATGTGGCAGCGATGGTCACAAGATCGCAGCGAAGCTTGCCGCCATATTGGACTGGCAGTTGATCGACTACGCTATTGTCACGCAGACCGCGCAGGCGATAGCGATGACAGAAGAGGAGGCAATGTTTTACGACGAACACAAGTATAGCCTACTTGATCGCATCCTACTCTCGTTGCAATTTTCAGTCCCGGAAGCGGTGGAGGCATGGTCACGCCAATGCGCTGTTCCCCTCTGGCCGCTCAGGCAGCAGCGCCTCTATCATGAGATGTTACCGTGCATCGTTGAGAGGATAGCGCGTGCAGGGAATGTCGTCATCGTTGGTCATGGAGCGCAAGTGTTACTCGCACATCAACCTAACGTGTTTCATATCCGAGTGACAGCCCCTTTCACACGACGAGTGCAGCGCGTCATGCAGAGTGAGCAATGCGATATAGAACAAGCTAGGGAGCATGTGCGGAAGAAGGATCGAAGCCAGGCATATTATCTCTGGTCTCAATTTCGTCGTGATATTGATGCTCCTCTTCTCTACAATCTCGTCATCAATAATGATACCGCCGCCCTGGATGACCAGGTTGCATTTATCTACCGGGTGTTTACACAGAGCGCCTCTGCCGCATATTCCCTGGATGATAGCCGGGGCCTGTCTCTGGCGCTTGAGAATCAGGAAAGCTATCTACTCGACAGCAGGCCAGTAGGCCAGTAGGACATCCTTAACTATTCGAGCTTAGCAATATTCTTGCGCAGGAAAAGGATATCCTCGCTTGGTTCTATACCCAAGTCTTCGCGCAGAAAAGCCTGAAAAGAATCTAACTGGCGTATAGCACCAGCAGTATTGCCTTGAAGAAAGTAAGCATGGGCAATGGCTTTCATGGCCGGTTCGCAGTATGGATCGGCCATGAGTGCATGATGGGCATAAGTCAACACCTCACCAATCAACTCAGCCTGCGTGTAAAGCTGTATCAGGCGCTCCAGCACCTCGGCATAGATGCGCTCATAATGACGGCGATAAGGTGCAAAGATGTCTTCATAGGTATCTTCGTGCAGAAATCCCAGGTTACAATACTCGGCAATCTGGCGATAGTGTAGCATAGCAACGCTCAACTCAGCACGCTGTTCCGCTACTTTGGCTTCTGAATAGAGATGCTGAATATCGAATATATCGGCCCACCAGTTGCCAGCAGGCTCAAACCAGTAGAAGTTATCTTTATTGCGACGAATGTAGCTGGACTCCTGACGACGTGGAAGAGCAGGCTCAAGCAGGTGCCGCAGATAGTGGATAGCAACGTGAAAACTACGTTCGGCTGACGCTTTGGGAACGTCTGGCCAGAAGTTTTTCATTAATTGATCCGCCGAGAACATTCTGCTCTCATTGAGCAAGAACCATTTCAAGAGCGTTTTCGCTTTATTTCTGCGCCAGACTGGCTCTCCTAATGGCCGATTATCGCACAAAACGCGAAATGGCCCAAAAAAATATACTTTATAGAGGACGGCAGACACCTGGGGCTGCGCATGAACAACAACGGCGGCGTTTTCCTGTTTTACTGATGTGGGCATGACTTATTACTCCTTTCGCTCAAACACGATCAAAATCTGCTGACTAAACTCCGTGAGACTCTGAGCGGATATACAGCTGAGCTTCTCCTCTTCCTCTCTGGTAAGCATAAATTTCTGCTGCTTGACGGTTGCCAGCGGATTCTTCAATAGTTCTTGGCAAAAAGCAGCATCGACGGCAGCACGTCCCAGAATAGCATTAATTGTTTTCCAGCTCATCATTTCTACCTGTTCTTTGTAGTGTTCACATGTTGGCTACTGTGTCTCATCTTCAAGCGGTAGCACAAAGAACACTGTCTTCGTTGCCACAAGCATACCAAAGCCTTCTTTACACATCCTTCGCACGTATGAAAGTTTCTTCGCGTTTCCTTCGCTAAACTCATTAGCAAACAAGGCAACCGCGAGAGATCACCCTATAATGAACGATGGTTAGACCTCATCTCGTCGGCATTCAGTTAAGGCGAAAAATTCGTGCAGGAAATGTAAAAACGCATGGCACCCATTGTGAGTGCCATGCTTCACATCATCCTTGAAACGCTACTATGCTATGGGGTGGAATAAATCACACCTCTACTAGTCCGCCCAATCACCTTCCACAAGTTCTGGCACGAGCATAAGCTTTACAGGATTCTGATCAGTCACTTCCAGAGGTGTCTGGCAGCAAGGGCAGAGGACGACTTTGCCCACCTCTACTTGTTCGATAACATGAATATGCGAAGCACATTCAGGACACTGCAACATACGAAAGGCTCCTTTGCAACATTTTTGCTGGCTATTGCTGGTAAAGCCAGTCTTCGGCCTCCTTAAACAGTTGGGCTACGCGCTCAGGATGGTCGGTCGCGTATAAATCGTCAGGCCGGGCGGAGTAGCCAATCTTGCTCAAATTGTAGGCTGTGAAGCGATAGGCAGCGGGGCTATGCTCTAGCACCTCCTGATTGAGTTCAAGGTGGGCAGTTGAGTCAACCGGCAGCACTGTATCCTTTTCATAAATCACATCGAGCGTCAAAATACGCCAAATGCTATCACGCCTTTCAACACGTGAATAGAGATGACAATAGATAGTGGCATCAGCCAGCACACCCTCCAGGGGCGAACGTCGAATAATGAGCGTGTTGGTTTCCGCAATGGCGCGATCTTTCTGTACCTGCACCAGCGTTGGCGTGGTCAGGTGCGTGATATGCCAGCTTTTTTTCCTGGCTTCCAGACGGCGAGAAGCCTCGACGTACTCATCTCCCGTACCCATGAACCAGCCAAGCCGGATGAAGGAATCGGGATGATACATGGTGCGCAACCGCTCCCATTGTTGCTGATCCCTATAGAGCCGCTCAAACTGAATGAGATCAGCAATAGCAAGCTTATCAAACATTTCTCCAAACATATTGTTTTCGCTCATCAGCCCTCGGCAGCACAAAATCCAGGCATCTACACTGCTTTTGGATAGGTGCTGCCCTCTCCTTTCGTCGAATCTACTCTCTTCACTTTATGCTGCTTGCTTTTCCGGTTGCTGACGAGTCTGGTAAGTGGGCAAGGCGACCTCGCACAGGGTACTCTACAATGAGAAATGGGTGAGAGAGCGGCATCGGATCATTATAGGGGCGTACCTTTGCGGTCGCCCTGCCTACTTTTCTTCGCTGCTTCCGTGGGAGATGTGCTGATAATGCGCTGATAAAAATTCTGGATAGCCTGCCCTGGCTCAGCTCTCAACTCTTGCTGCAAGGTTTCTACACAACGCTGGTACTGACGGAGTGCCAACCCTCTTTTCCCTGTGCGCATGTAGTAGCGCATAAGACCGTAATGTGCCTCTTCTATCCAATTGTCCATCTCTAACATATATTGCCAGTGAATCGCGCTCTCATCAAATGTTTCTTGCCTCCAGGCAATGTGTGCGAGGTGGCTACGCGCTTCCAGATAGCCTCTGCGCAATTCGTCACGGCGGAAGGTACACCAATCGTTGTAGAAAGGTTGGACATAATCACCTTGATAGAGTTTGATCATAGCGAGCAGCGATGTTTTGGCCTCCAGATCATTCTGACACGCCAGGAATTGCTTTGCCTGACTGTAATGTTCTTTGAAGGATGCAACATCATACTCCAGGCTATCGCCATCAAACGAGGTCAGATGGAGACTGTAGGTGCTACCCTGAGAGATGACGAATGGCTCCCCGAGCGCCTTGCGT
>JAJZEJ010000122.1 GCA_021828635.1 Chloroflexota bacterium | reverse complement strand
CGCTTTGTGTACTGTGGAGCCTTGCGGGCGCGTTTGAGACCTGGCTTTTTACGTTCCTTCATACGTGGATCGCGTGTCAGGTAGCCAGCTTTGCGCAGGGCGGGCTTGGACTCCGCGTCCATGCGTACTAGGGCGCGGGCCAGCGCGTGGCGAATGGCTCCGGCCTGGCCGGTGACACCGCCGCCGACGACACGCACGGTCATCGTGTAGCTGTTGGCTAAATCGAGGGCGCGTAGAGGCGCGGAAATCATTGCCAGATGCGCACCCAAATTGCCAAAGTAGTTCTGGGCCGTCTTGCCATTGATGGTAACGCTGCCGTCACCATTGGGGAAGAGGCGCACACGGGCTACAGACGTTTTGCGTCGCCCCATCCCATAGTAGTATTCACCTTTGATGGTATCAGCCACGGTCGGTTCTCCTCCTTTTTACTCAGCTTCGGCGCTAGCAGCTTGCTGTTGCTGTAACAGTGACTCCGGGCCAGTCCAGGTAACAGGTTTTTGGGCGGCATGTGGATGCTCGGCACCTGGGTAGACCTTGAGGTGCTTCATCAATTCAGCGCCCAGGCGATTGTGCATCACCATCCCGTGTACCGCATGGATCAGGGCGCGTTCAGGGAAGCGTCCATCCAGCGTCTGGCGCAGCGAAGTGGTTTTCAGACCACCCGGATAGCCACTATGGCGATAGTACATTTTCTGATCCAGGCGTTTGCCTGTGACCGCGATTTTTTTGGCATTAATCACAACCACATAATCACCGCAGGGTAGGTGCGGCGTAAAGGTCGGCTTATGTTTGCCGCGAAGGATCTGCGCGATCTGTGAAGCCAGACGCCCTAGAACCTGCCCCTCAGCGTCGATGATATACCACTGGGGTTGCAGTTCAGCGGCCTTCGCGCTGTATGTCTTCATCATCGTTCATTAACTCCAAACTTCTCAGGATAATCAACCCGTACCAGGCACAGCCCATGCGAAGGGGCCGCTGAACCAGGGTGCGTCTTCTCTGCCTTGCGTACAATGGTGGCAAACTCGTCCAGGCTCAGGCGATGTTGCCCAACCAGCACCAGTGTTCCCACCATTCTGCGTACCATGCCGGTCAGAAACGCATCTGCCGTAAAATCACAATAGATAAGCTGCGGCATCTCAAGACGCGCATCCCGTACACAGTGTGCCGCCAGTATGGTACGAATGCAATGGTGCGGCCCTGGCTTCCTGGGGTTCGTCTCATCAGGACTGCGCCCAAAAGCTGCGAAATCTTTGCGCCCAAGCACGAGCTGACATGCCTCGTGCATCAGATTTACATCCAGAGCTTGCGTACAGTGATAACTATAACGCGCGTGCAATGGCGACGGAGTAGCGTCGTTCCAGATCGTGTAGCGATACGAACGGCTCAGCGCACTGAAGCGTGCGTGAAACTCTGCATGTCCCTCGCGTGTCCAACGCACAGCCACCGCCGAACGTGGCAGGACAGCGTTCAATGCTCGCAACCACACGGCGGGTGTCAGGTGTGAAACTGTGTTGAAGTGAATAACCTGACCACTTGCATGAACGCCCGCGTCGGTGCGACCCGCACCATATACGACGGAGAACGTACCAGAGATACGCTTGATAGCCGTCTCCAGTGTTCCCTGCACCGTAGGTTCACGTTCGCTAGCCTGACGCTGGAAGCCATGATAGTCGGTGCCATCATACTCAATGCCACACACAAGTTTCATACGTTCTGCCTGATGCTCCCTCCACGAGCATGGCACCCACAAGGGGTGTCACTCCATGTAGGGGCCGATGTATCGCGTTCATGCAACGCACACGTCGGTCATTTAGACGAGAGCGATCTGTGCGACATCGGCGGCATCGCCTTTGCGCTTGCCCAGCTTTGTGATGCGCGTATAGCCACCTGGGCGTCCCAGGTAGCGCGGAGCCAGTTCTTCAAACATCTTCTTCACGACCAGCTCATCAGGCAGGGCGCTCAGGATGTGGCGACGCGCACGCAGTTCAATCACCATTGCATGGTACGCAGCATTGAGAGCTTTCTCTGCTTCATCCTCGTTCGAGATGATTTTGAGTAGCTCTTCGCGGCGCGATTTGAGCTTATCTTCCAAAAACTTGCGGCCTTTATCGGTGAGCGGGGCTTTCAACTGCTTCGCTCGTTCCTCGTTCGAGGCCACTTTATCTTTGAGCGAGAAATGACCACGGCGGGCAAAGGCCAGAATCTGGGTAGCCTTCTCCTCGTCGGAGACGACTGAGGCCAGATACTTCTGTGCCTCCTGGCGGCCTTTTATCGCAACATCAATCAGTTTCTCAGCTTCACCACGGATAGCCCGCGCTCGCGTCTCCGTGGTGGTGATACGATCATACCGGATGAGGCCGATCATTAAATTGCGACGCGCGGAACGGCGTCGCGGCTCTGGCATACTCATGCGGTTTCCGGCTATTCGGTGCCTCACGTTATTCCTCCATTTCGGATGATCGAGACATGCCTAAGTCACTGTCTAGATCATCGGCTCCGCCGACTGTGGCGTGCGCATTCGGCAAAAATTGACGTGCCATCAGACGTTCACGCAATTCTTGCAGACTCTTCTCACCAAAATTACGCACACCGAGCAGATCCTCTTCGTTCATGGTCAGCACCTGGCCGACCTTCGTGATATTGCTGCGTTTGAGGCAGTTATAGGCACGAACAGAGAGGTCCAATTCTTCAATTGGCGTGTCGTAAACTTTCTGTGGTATCGGCACGCTGCTCATCGGAGCCTTCTCCTGTTCAGCAGGCAGCGAGGCGCGATAGTTGGCGAGCAACGTGAAATGGCGCACCAGGATATCGGCGCTCTGACGAAGTGCCTCGTCTGGTGTGATCGTGCCATCTGTCGTTATATCGAGAACAACCTTATCAAAGTTGGTCATCTGACCCACACGGGTATGTTCGATGGTATAGTTGACCTTCTGCACAGGGGTGTAGATGGCATCGACGGGGATCACGCCGATGGGTTGGTCTTCTTTCGAGTCGGCTGGTACATAGCCGCGTCCCGTTTCTACCACCAGTTCTACCTCTAGTCGCGCATTCTCGTCGTCAAGCGTGGCGATGTGCAGTTCGGGGTTGACAATCTCAATGGTACTGGGTGCCAGGATGTCAGCCGCGGTCACTTCGCGTCCGCCCGGCTCGCCCGACACCTCTAAACGCATTGAGACGGCATGGTCTGAAAACGAGCGGAGGCATAGCCTCTTGACATTGAGTACAATGTCGGTCACATCCTCCAACACATGCGGAATGTCTTGAAACTCGTGTTGTACCCCTTCAATACGAATAGAGGTAACAGCAGCACCCTGCAACGACGACAGTAACACGCGCCGCAGTGCGTTCCCCACGGTCACTCCATACCCGGCCTCAAGCGGTTCAATATCGTAGCTTGCGTAATTGTCCTGCGTCTTCGTATTTTTGATGCGAGGCAGAGTAATATCTTGCAGCAAGGGTCTAACCTGCCTTTCTTTTGCTACCCCTGTCTGTTTCAGGTGCCATGTCTCTCGTAATATGCGGCGGACGCGATACATCGGCCCCTACGTATTCAAAGACCGGAAACACGGGTAGTCCAAGCACTGCCCACCATAGAGGTGGCTTAACGCTGATATAGCTCAACCACCAACTGTTCGTCAAAGGGTAGTTCGAGGTCTGCCCGCGAGGGGATGGTGACAACTCGCCCACTCAGTTCGTCGATGTTCAACTGCAACCAGAGCGGCACACCCTTCTGCGCCAGCAGCAATGCACGGGTCTTGAAGTACTCCAAGCCTTTGCTGCGCTCACGCACCGTGATGACATCATTGGGTTTCGCAATGAAGGATGGAATATCTGTTTTGCGCCCATTCACCGAGAAATGGCCATGATTAACAAGCTGACGGGCCTGGGCGCGTGAGTCGGCGAAACCGAGACGATACACCAGGTTGTCCAGGCGCATCTCCAGGATTTGCAACATATTCTCACTCGTCTTACCCGGACGGCGGGCGGCGGTATCGAAATGGCGGCGGAACTGCCGCTCCAAGATGCCATAGGTCCGGCGCACACGCTGCTTCTCACGCAGTTGTTTGGCGTAGCCGGACTCTTTGCGAGCGCGAGCGCCACCATGCTGACCTGGCTTGGTGCTGCGGCGCTCAAGCGTGCATTTCATCATGCACTTGTCGCCCTTTAGAAAAAGCTTTACCCCTTCGCGTCTGCACAACTTGCAGACGGGACCGGTATAACGCGCCATGTAGTTTTATCCTCCTGAACACGCCTAAGCGTGGATCATGATCGCATCGCATACTTGCTTGCGCGACCTATTTGAGCGGCTTGTTATACACGCCGTCGCTTGGGTGGTCGGCAACCATTATGCGGAATAGGTGTGACATCGACAATCGAGACGACCGAGAGGCCAGAGGCTTGCAATGAGCGGATAGCCGCTTCACGACCGGAACCCGGCCCCTTGACAAAAACCTCGACCTGACGTAGCCCATGCTCCATCGCCTTGCGTGCCGCCGACTCAGCCGTCACCTGAGCGGCGTAAGGGGTACTTTTGCGCGATCCCTTGAAGCCCTGGCTGCCAGCACTGCCCCACGAAAGCACATTGCCGTTAGGGTCGGTGAGGGTCACAATAGTATTATTAAAGGTGGCCTGAATGTGAGCCTGACCACGCGGCACAGACTTACGCTCACGCCTTCTAACTTTTCCTGCTGGTGTTTTTTTCTTATCTGCCATGCTTTACGCATCCTCTCCGGCGTTTCTTTGTCAGGATCAGTGTCCTTCCGGGTGATTACTTCTTCGCTACAGCTTTCTTCTTGCCGGCAACCGTCTTCTTTGGTCCACGGCGTGTGCGTGCATTGGTGCGCGTGCGCTGACCACGCAGCGGCAGGTTACGGCGATGGCGCATGCCACGATAGCAGCCGATCTCAATCAGCCGCTTGATGTTCATGTCTACTTCGCGCCGTAGATCGCCTTCAACCTTATATTCACGATCAATAACTTCACGCAGGCGATTCACCTCTTCTTCGGTCAAATCTCGTACCCGCGTATCAGGATTAATGTGTGTCTTCTCCAGAATTTTGCGGCTGGTTGTCAGCCCAATTCCATAGATATAGCACAGCGAAATTTCCACACGCTTCTCACGTGGAATGTCAACGCCGGCAATTCTAGCCATGTTTTCCTCCAGCTTAGGGTTCAAGCGAATAGTTACATTGGTACATGGCACCTATACAGGTGACGATACCTATAGGGTGATGGATACCCATACAGGTGACGTGTATGAGCATGGCACCCACAAGGGGTGTCACTACATGTAGGATTTCTCACCCAAACATCAATAGATTACTGCGCTAGCCCTGTCGCTGTTTGTGCTTAGGGTCTTTGCTACAGATCACCATCACAACTCGATTGCGGCGAATTACCTTGCAGTGTTCGCAACGCGGTTTGACTGAAGCACGTACTTTCATGACAAGTCCTCCCTCGTGACGTGACCGTCCGTTTGGATACAAATGTACATACAGAGATGATGACTTGCGCTACCGTTGAGGTGAAGTTCATGGATGCTGTTCTGTTTGGTGCTTTTACTTTCTCATGATTTCAAACGCCAGACGATGCGTCCACGTGTCAGATCATAGGGCGATAAGACCACCCGCACTTTATCGCCCGGCACGATACGCAGAAAGTTCATGCGAATACGCCCGGATAACGTTGCCAGTACCTGGTGTTTCTCGTCGATCTCGACTTTAAACATGGCATTGGGGAGGGATTCCAGCACTTTACCCTCGACCTCTATATCATCTTTCGCCATAGCATCCTTTCCCTGATGATGAAATTTCCTTTATGTGTCCCTTCATCCAGCTTGCTTGCCGGTCACGCATTCTCAAAACAGCAATGTACACGTTTATAAATGCAAGATTATAACCACGTGTGGCAGCCACACACGTTGCTGCTGTTCTCTCCTTTTGCCCGTATGCAAGGAGTGCTGAGCAAAAGTATAAAAGGGCAGCGGCTCTCACCGCTGCTGCCAACTACGAATTATAGCATACGTTTTGCAAAAAGTCGAGAGGGAATTTTCTCCCATGACTTTTTTGCCCTATGCTGGTATAAATGCCATGCGGACGCGATCAATCGGTCCCTACGGGCGGGTGAGGATGTCGGCCTCACCATCGGTGATGGCGATGGTGTGTTCAAAGTGGGCGGCATAGGTGCTATCCACTGAGACAACCGTCCAGCCGTCATCGAGTACCTTTGTCTCTTTGTCGCCGATAATCACCATTGGCTCGACCGCAATAACCATCCCCGGCTTGAGAAGCGGGTTCGGATAATTTGGGTCCACATAGTTCAGAACTTGCGGGTCTTCATGCATACTGCGTCCCACGCCGTGACCACCATAGTGGCGCACGACGGAGAAGCCTGTTGCCTCGACATACTGCTGCACTGTGCGTCCGATGTCGCGTAGATGATTACCGGCGCGTGCTACCGCGATACCACGATAAAGTGCATCCTCTGTCACCTGAAGCAGGCGTTGTGTCTCCTCCGACACCGTTCCCACTGCTACGGTGATTGCCGAATCGGCATGCCAGCCCTGGTAGTTGAGCGCCAGATCGATGGTGACGATATCGCCCTCATGCAGCTCGCGTGCGCCAGGAATGCCGTGTACCACTTCTTCATTCACAGACGTACAGAGCGAGCCAGGATAACCATGATAGCCCAATGAACTCGATTTCGCACCATGCTGGCGCAATAATTGCGCGGTCTGCGCGTCAATTTCTGCCGTTGTCATGCCTGGATGGACTGCCGTTTTGAGTTCAGCCAGCATCGCCGCTACGATCTTACCGGCGGTGCGAATTTTTTCGCGCTCTTCCTTTGATTTAATCAGAATAGCCATTATCTTTTCTGCTTCTAACCCTGTTGTAATAGTTGCTCTCTCACCTGGCTAACCAGCGCCTGGTGAACCGCTTCGATACTCTGATCGCCATTGACTTTGACCAGTTTCTGCTGCTCGGCATAGTAGTCGGTCAGCGGTAAGGTCTCGTGAAAGAAGATATCCAGGCGTTTTTGAATTGCCTCGCTCCGGTCATCGGAGCGTTGGTACAGTTCACTTCCATCGATATCGCAGATGCCCGGTACTGTGGGCGGTTTGGTATAGATGTTGTAGACGTGCTGCTGCGCCCGACAGATATAGCGACCGGTGAGCCGTCGTAGCAGCAATTCCTGTGGTACGTACAGATAAACCGCGACCTCTATGCGCCCTCCCATGTTTGCCAGGCCACTATCCAATGCCTGCGCTTGCGCGATAGTCCGTGGAAAGCCGTCAAAGAGAACGCCTGCCTCACAATCCGGTTGTGCGATACGCGCCAGCATCATGCCAACGGTGATATCATTGGGTACCAGGTCGCCACGATCAATATAGGTCTTGGCTTGCATACCCAACTCGCTCTGCTCCTGGATAGCTTTACGAAACAGGTCGCCACTAGCAATGTGACGGATGCCGAAAGCCTGCGCCAGCATATCCGCCTGCGTCCCCTTCCCCGATCCTTGCGCACCGATCAGGACTATATTCACGTTTTTCCTCCGATGGAAGTGCGATAGAAGCGCGTCATTGCGCTTAACGATCCATAACAGGCCGGTCGTTTTGTCTTGTCCGCAATGACACGCTTCTACCGGAACGATCTACATGTGTGATGCGGCGCGGGCATGGTCAACGTGCCACGCTTGCCGCTCCACGCGATGGTATTATGATAGGAAACCTGAATAGTTACGCATAACCATCTGAGATTCAAGCTGCCTGACTGTATCCAGCACGACACCGACGACGATCAGCAGGGCCGCGCTACTGAGTAACTGGTTGCCGCCTACACGTGCTACGAATGGCAGGATAGCAATGATACCCAGGGATAATGCACCCCCCAATGTTACACGATTCAAAATGTTAGTCAGGTAACGGTTGGTTGGTTCACCGGGACGATAGCCAGGAATAAAGGCACCTTGCTTTTGCAGACTCTCTGGGATATTCTGCTGCTGCCACATCACATAGGCATAGAAGTATGTGAAGGCGACGGTCAGCACGAAGAAGATCAGCCAGTACCACCACAGACTGGGGTTTACTATATAGGTATTAGCGAAGATGGCGATATTTTTGAGCCATGTGGCGCTACTGGTGGACAGGTAGGTCGAGAGAACCGATGGGAAGATCAGCATCGATTGCGCGAAGATCAGTGGAATCATGCCCGCGCTATTGACCTGGATGGGGATATAGGTGGTTTGCGCCGAGCCAACCATCATACCACGTCCAACCATGCGCTTCGTAGGATATTGCACCGGCACGCGGCGCTGGCCTTGATAGATGTAGACGATACCGATTAGCGTGACCAGACCAATAATCAGGAAGACGGCGATGCTCACCACGGCACTGCCGCCTGCGCCATTGGTGGTGGTGGCGGTGTAGCCTTGCTGTACGAGTTGTGGCAGACGACTGACGATACCCGCGAAAATAATCAGTGAGATGCCATTGCCGATGCCATTCTCAGTGATCAATTCACCGAGCCAGACCAGAATCATCGTACCTGTCGTGAGCGCCAGTAGAATCGAGAAGGTCTCCAACATGTACTGCGGATTGACCAGGCTGAAATTCTGCAAGACGCCAGCTTTTTGGAAGATGGCACATTGTCCCAACGCTTGCAAGAAGGCCAGTGGAACAGCGATGAAGCGGGTGAGTTGGCTGAAACGCAGGCGGCCAGCCTCACCCTCTTGCGCCATATTCTGCAAGGCAGGAATAATGGGTTGCAAGAGCTGCATCACAATAGTTGCCGTGATGTAGGGATAGACACCCAGCGCGACAATCGAGAATTGTTGCAGTGAACCACCAGAAAACACATCTAGCAGACCCAGTAACTGACCGAGGTTCTGATTGCTACCGTTGTTAAACAGATTATGCAAGGCAGTATTCTCTGCTACGGTCAATGGCACTGGGATATGCGCGAGGATACGGAAAATCAACAAAATGCCTAGAGTAAACAATATTTTGTTGCGTAAATCAGGAACCGTCCAGATAGTCCGCAGACGTTCCCACATGGGGGCCTCCTTTTACGAAGACAACGAAGGTCTCAACATAGAAAGAATGTACATACTACAGCGCAAGTATAGCATATACGTGCAAGATACCTAGAGGTTTTAGCTAGATGAGTAGGGTACCCTTTAACGGGTACCCTGCTTTCTTATGCGTTTGTGTAAGATTTCCCTTTGTTGCCTTCTTTACCGTCCTTGCGGCGTTTGGTCTTCTCGTAGGTCTTGACGGGAATAACCTCGGCGGTGCCGCCCACGGCTTCGATCTTGGCACGCGCACTGGCCGAGAATTTATGCGCGTGGATGGTTAGAGCGTGATCTAACTCACCATCGCCAAGCACTTTGATCAGCCCCTTTGCCTGCGCGGCTGTCATTAGTTTCTTCTCGGCTAGGTTCTCAGGGCGCACCTGGGAATCGGCCTCGAAGACATCGAAAGCCTCGATGTTGATAATGGTATATTCATCGCGGAACGGAATATTGCTATTGCCCAGGCCACGCAAGAATGGCAACCGCTTTGAGAGGCGCGTCTGACCGCCATTAAAAGCGCGATGCACCTTACCGCCAGTACGCGCCTTCTGGCCTTTCGTGCCACGTCCGGCTGTCTTGCCGCGTCCAGAGCCATGTCCACGTCCGACGCGCCGCTCCGCCTTGTGTGAGCCGGGAACGGGCCTTAAATCAGAGAGTTTCACTGATCGTCTCCTCTACCTGTACCAGGTGGCGCACCTTGTGAATCATGCCGCGAATGACGGGCTGATCCTCATGCTCGACCGTCTGCTGAAGTTTGTGAAAACCAAGCGAGCGGATAGTCGTTTTCTGATCTTTTGGGTAGCCAATCGAACTTCTTACCCATTTAATACGCAGTTTTGCCATGTTCTACTCCTATCGACGACGTTCGCCGCCGCCGCGACGATCACCGCCGCCACTGCCGCCGCCACGACGATCACCGCCGCCGCCGCCGCGACGATCACCGCCGCCACTGCCGCCGCCACGACGATCACCACGGTCGTTACCGCCGCGACGATTAGCCGCCGCGCGATTCTCGCGTGCTTCTTCCTCGCGTGTTGCACGCGCGGTT
>JAJZEJ010000412.1 GCA_021828635.1 Chloroflexota bacterium | reverse complement strand
CTTCGGATAGAGCTGCTTATGCATCGGCCTCCCCTTTCTGCTGGCGTTCCCAACACCGCAACTGCTCCAGGCGATGCAGCACACGCCGTAGCCAGGTCATGCGACGAAGTGCGTGGGCGCGGCGGGCCTGACAATACGAGACACGGTGTTGACGCCGTTGCTGATCGAGGAGTGCGGCAGAGAAACGTTTCTTTGTCATACCAGCGCCTCCGGCATCCCTGCCTGTTTCGCCCGTTGCAAAGCAATCGCTAGATCAGACCCCAGGAGAAACGCATCACTGAAGGCGGTCAGATCAACCGCTAACTGGGCATGTAGCGCACTCTGACGGCCATACCAGCCACGCAAGGGAAAGGTGAGCGCATCGGTGTGACGCTTATGATGCTCACCACTCTCAGGATACAGACGCTCACAGCCGGAAACAGGCGTTTCCCTATGGGGAACCCCGACACGAGCAAGCGCACATGCAGCCTGAGAGGCGACTGACACAGCGTGCGAGACATGCCCCTGCTGACACACTTCTAACAAGCGTACCTGCCGATGGAGGCACTGGCGGCTCCTCGACACTCGCTGGAGCCGACGACGTAGCAAGCAGATCAGCAAGCACTGCATCCACAGCACCAGGTTGGCACACAGCAGCCAGAGAGGAAGAAGCAACGGCATCATGCCACCTCCTGTTCTCGCGGCTCTCGTGCTTTGCGAACGCGACGGGAAGCAGACTGCTCGGCCAGAACGCGACTCACGTACACCTGGATCGTGTCCTCAAGGCTGGCTTGCTCACCATGCTCCTGCTGGAATTGGCAGAGCAGACCAATGAGATCGGCCAACGTGGGATCAGCCGTTCCCAGCAGGGGAATCGCCAACCGTTGCAAAGCTTGCAGCACCCCTGCGGTCAGGGCCGCTGGAACATGGTACATCGGTTCTGTGACAAACGTGTGGGCGACAGATGGTGTCATGCCTGGAAGCGTGGTGGTCGTGGTAGTCATCGTGGTCGTGGTGGTCATGGCCGCACCTTCCCTTCATACCAGGTGGTCAGAAACACTTTGAGGTCTGCGATATAGGCCGAGTCATCGTTGTGATCACTTGGTGGCGCATAGCGGGGAATGATCTGCTCAATCGTGGTCAGTCCCCAGCTTCCCACATACAAGGTGCGAATCAGGGCGTACCATGCCTGATATCCTGCCTGCCAGCTAGGAAACCAGGCATAGCCGTCGAGACACGCAAAGTTCGGGATACAACGCAGATTGCCAAGTGAAAGACTTTGCCGCGCTTCACCACTGGTTCCAAAGGTGCTTTCATGCCCAAAGAAGGCCAGCGCAAAATCCGAATTGATGCCATACTGCCGCCCCAGGTCATAGAGTGCCTGGCCGGTCCCTGCTGCCGGTGAGTTGTAGCTGACCAGCACCTGGTTAATAAATGTCGGTGACAAACGTGGTTGACTCAAGACCGAGAAACTTCTCAGCGTTGCCGGTGGCACCTGCTGCTGTGAAGATGCTGTGTGCGCTGTGTGCTGGATCGGACTGATAGTAGGAGTCGCCAGACGTACCACCGTCGCCGCCGACGTGGGACGCATCGCCCCCACAAGCACCATACACACCAAAAGACCCGCAAGGCCGAGAATGACATAACCGAGTAATCGCTGCATCGGGACAATCCTCCATTCGACGGAGGCCACCATCGCAGCAGCTTTGCCAGATTGCCCATGCTGTCCTTGTTGTCCCTGTGTCTCTTTGTCCTGCTTGGCAACAGAGGCATCGTCATGGTATACTTGGCAAAAGAGGAGCAACGCCTTCATGGCAACCTCCGGTGAGCGCGGCCTTCTGCTTCAGCCTGGAAAACTCGTAGCAGAAGCCGCGTAATCCGTTTTGGGGAGCAAAACCGCTCTCCAAGCTACACTGTTCTATCCTCCACATCCCCCACATCCCCCACAACGCGCTACAAAGATCAGTTCATGCGTCTAGCCTCTCGGTTATAAGAAGTGTCCTCTGTTCGATGATACATTCTAGCTGTGGAATGTATCATGCTGCTCAGCATCTTTGCCTGCTGTTACGGTCATACGGGTCATGCTACCCTACTGCCATACGATATGAATAGCCTCAGTTCGATGGGCGCAGGTATCGCACAAAAGACCTGTCCTCTCTCCCTCGCTGCTGCGCCAAGCATACTGTTTGAGCTTGCGGCCAGCTTGTCTGCATTCCCGACAGATCGCCGACGAAGGTGACGAGGGCGAGGACGATGCATGCGCCTCTGCGAGAACCTTTCTGCGCTTGTGCGTGATGGCAATGGCCGCCAGGACAAGCACCAGGATTCCCAGGATTAACCCAAAGGAAAGTGCTTGTAGCAGAGGCAGGAGCGTGTTTTGTATCGTCACCTGGCGCGTGGTTGGCTGCGCGGACTGGTGTGCCGTCTGGCGCTTGCTTAGCACCTGCTGCTTCACTGGAGCAATTATCATATGCTTGGTAGTAGCAGGAATAGAACGTGTATGCGTCGTATGCGGCTTCTGCGTCACCTGACCCGCTGAAAGCGCAGCAGCGTGAGCGGTAGTGATGGGTTGCTGCATGTGCAACAGATGGTCGCCGAATGTGACTAGATCAGCACCATAGGCAGCCACCACCAGAATAAGGAGAGCGCCCATAACCCCAATCACCAAACTGGACCACCCTGCCTTGCGCACATTGAAGGCGGCAAACAGCAGCACAAAGACAGCAATCACGAGAGCAAACAGAGAAAGTGTGTACATAGAGATTCGTTCCTTTCAATCATGCGGGTAACAGCTTCTTTGTTACCCAACAAAAGATCATACATGGATCTGGATTCCCCCGCGCTTCCCGCGTTGGACGCTATACCCACGCACTCCAAGGATGATAGTCAGTGCTTTCGCCTCTTCTTGCTCTTGCCTGGTCATGGTTCGAGCAACAAATTTCTTGTTCAACTCCTGCAATCGTTCGATGATCTCTGTCGTCGTCTGGCGGCGCATCGCTTGCTTCCTCTCTTCTCTCTCCACTCCCTCCACTCTCTCAGTGTGAGATCGGTCGGTCGAAGATTGCTCCCAGGAAAAGCATCGCAAGAAAGGCCAGCGCACCAACGACGTAGCAGACATCCAGGACAAAACCACCTTGACTGAAGCTGTACCATGCCAGGAGACCGAAGAATAGTGCAATGGGTGGACACGTGATCAAGCGCAGCCGTGCGCCGGAGCGTTTGATGGCGTTCATACGCCTCGTATGGTCACTGATGATCTCCTGGATATGCTGGTCCCTACTGTCCGTCGCCTCTCGCACATAGCTCGCTCTGGCTTCGCGGATCGTTCGCTCCGCTACCGCTCTCGTGAGTCGTTCGTTGGGTTCAAGACCGGTCCATTGGAGTCCATCGACAAACTGTGCAGCGGCACGCTCCATGTGTCTGGTCAAGTGCTGATGTGGGCCTTCATCGTTTCGTCGCATCGCTTACTTCTTTCTTTTGTCACTAACCTATGCAGCCCATCACTGCTTCAGTGAGACTAGACAGCTACAGGCCGTCCCCAGTGATGGGCCGCTAACTGTGCCTTGCGCTCCAGGTAGCGGTAATAGGCGGCGGGCGATTCTTCACGGATTTTTTCTAGCTCGGTGTAGGCTGCGCCATAGCCTGCCAACAGCGCACCCGTGAAGACTTGCGCCCATGCGCGACCACCACGGGCCTCCAGGTCAAACCAGGAGGGCGTTTCAAAGATGTCGTATTCGCGTCCCGTCGGCGAACACAACTCCAGCACTTTCTGCCGCACACAACTGGTGTGCCGGTAGCAGATGACCAGGTCAATCTGCTTTGCCAGAGGATGGCGATCCACACGATGCAGCCAGTAGTCATGACTGTAGCCCTCGATGACAGCCGTGTACGCTCTGCCCTTGATCCGCACTTCCAACACATATTTGGAGCGGAACTGCTTGTGCTTCCCATCGGTAAACTCCAGGGAGCGGATCATCTCGGATTGCAGCGCATACAACTGGCGCTGAAAGAGATCAAACGTGTTATCTCGATTCCAAACCCCCATATGGCCTCCTTCTGGCTGTGCCGGAACGCTCACGGTGGAGAGGCACGTTGGACAGATGAGAACCGATGGCACGTCACTCCACGCCTCACGCTTCACCGGACCGCGCAGCTCATGGTCACAAAACGGGCAGTGCAGGGTAAACACCTCGACCTTGACCACGGTGGCACCCCTGGGTGCCTGGACAGCTGGGGGGGATTGCCTTGATCGTGCCATCGTCTCTCGCTCCTTTCTTGCCGTCATAAGCGGCGTTAGCATCTTTAGCGTCGTAGGCGGCGCACATTGCGCCCATCATCATCCTCATCGGCCTCGACAATGCGTGCCGGTGGCAATTGCATACGCTCGAACATCTGGTCTGACATCTCAATGAGCTTCGTTCCCATTTTGCCCATCATATCCGCATTGACATCATCCATCTTGCCCTTGAGCGATAAGAACCGCTCATTCTCCTTGCGCCGCATCTCGGCCCTGGCTGCTGCCTCCTCTTGCTTGTCGAAGGCATCAGCCACCTCATTGATGGCCGTGGTGATCTGAGCCTGCTGCTTGAGAAATTGATCCAGATTTTTGCTTGTCACATGCACCGCAAAGACACAGGCTGGATCGATAGCCAGCGTGCCGATGCAGCGCAACACGATGTTCATCAGATTCGCACTGAGCGTAAAGGACATGGTGGCATGCATCCCTGCTGCGACTTGCACCGCTGTCAATGTATCCTGGGCAATGGCTGTGTTGTCCGCCGCTTGCTGCATGAGAAACATGAACAGGGCGAAGCCGCTCACCAGACTCAGCACCGCCCAGGCGGTGGCCTGATTGCGAGCCTGATTGCGCAGTTTCGTCTTATCGCCCTGCACATCTGTGGCATTGATGTCATGCACCGTATTGCCCCAGGCATTCGTCGTAACCGCCAGCACAGCTTCCAGGAGACCGGTAATGCCGAAAATGCTGGCAATCTTCCAATCCGACAGCGTAAATGCTTGACCAGCAAAGTACTCACCCACATCACCGGTCATGAAGAGGACGAGCAACCACGGCACGGCAAAGCAGGCTACCGATGCCACATAGCGTTTGATCTTGTGATCAAAGGTTTCCTTGATGTCGGTAAATTCCGAGATCATCTGAATACGCTTGTTGCGTTCGCGCCGAAGCTGATTCTCGGAACTCGTGGGCGTCGCCGCGTCCTCACCATCCTGCGCATCTTCAGCCGCTCCTGACGGCTGGTCGGCCTGACGGCTCTGGCTGGTCGATGGTTGAGCCTTCGCACGCTTGAGTTCGCGTTTGAGTTCACGGTCTTTGTGCCAGTCCTCAGAGAGACCGGAGACAAAGTGTTCGACGACACCGAGAATGCCCCCAGAAGCCTGAGACGGTGACGCCGCTGGTGACGCTGCCGCTGGTGGCGGGACCACTGGCGATCCGCCCGATGCTGGTCCAGACGGACCGCCGGGTGCGGATGGCGTGGTCTGGGCGGGACCACGCTGGTGCGGGTCAAGAGGACTTGTATTTGCCATCCAGTTGGCCTTTCTTTTGGATAAAAGATCAAAAAAGAGTAACTATTCTGAGAAAAGATCCAAAAAGGCACGCTCTATTCTCACATTGGGATATGGCAAGGATTCGTTCCCAGGACAGCCATATGAACCGCTTAATCCGTAGAAGCTGCTTTTACATGCTATCTTTGCTATTACCTACGAGAAGAGCTTCATTTGACGAGCCAATTTTTTCTTTTTGGGCTTGGCCTTCGCCTTTTTCTGGGTTTCGGAAGCCACAAAACCAGCCGATTTCTTTTTCGAGGTAACGACCCGGATGTCGTAATTGAGAGGCGGTGGTGGTTGTGTCAAGTCGAGTTGATAGCGACCAAAACGATTAATGTGCTGACGAATGTAGGGAGAAAGAGCTGCGACCACCCGTTCGCCGAGTTCAGCTCCCTCTTGATTCAGTTTCTGCAATGCCTCGCTGATGACATGAACATTGTAGAAGATCAGGCAATTGGCGACCAGATGATTGAACTTCACGCACTTTCTTTGCTCTATTCGGCGGTTGTGTGTGATAACACCCTCTCCTCCAAAAAACGCCCACTTGGCGAAACCATTAAACGCCTCACTCTTGTTCGTGGCGGATTGAATAGTTGAACGCAATTCGGGATCAGCGAGATATTGCATCAGAAAGTGCGTGCGGATCACTCGTCCCAATTCCTGGAAGGCTTGATAGAGTTTGTTTTTTCGGCTATACGCTCCCAATTTGCGTAAGATCGTGGAGGGGGCAATCTTCCCAGCTTTGATAGATAGCGCGACCCGAATCATATCGGGCAAATGCGTGGCAATGAGATTCCAATCAATGGCGTCGGAGAAGAGACTGTCGAGGTGTGTGTAATGGATATCTGGGTCAGGACGAAAGAGCGTCAGGTCTTTCCAATTCTTAATCCTTGGCATGAGCGAGATGCCCAGCAAATGCGCCAACCCAAAGATGGTCGTACTCTGTGCGTGGGTGTCACCATGCACCGTTTCTGGCCGAATGGATGTTTGTTCTTTTTCAAACATATCTAAAATGTATGCCCCCTCATGCACCCCACAGGGAATGAAGCGGCTAAACAAGGCAATATACGTATCCGACACATGGTAATACCCAATGCCACCGTATCCACCGTACCGAATATGATATTCAGCTAGCAAGTTCTGTTCATACATTTCCCACTTGGTTCCATCGGCAGAGGCGCGTTTTCCTGTTCCCCAATACTTGGGCAAATGGAACCGATTATAGGCCTCTGTGACACAACGGATTGCCTCGTCTAGTCTCTCTTCTGTGATATGATGCTGATTGACCCAGGACAGATCGCGACGTTCTACTCCCGTGAGTGAGCGGGCAGTTTGAGACGGGCCGAGATTGCAGCCATAACAAAACGTCAGGGCTACATAGCGGGCCACCGCGTCCTCCAGTTTGGTAGCATGACCGGAGAGTGGGCCGAAAAAACGCGACCAGTTGAGCCATTGTTCGGTTTTGGTGAGGACATCCAGCAGAGAGATAGGCTTCAGGTGTTCTGCCAAGAATTGCTCCAAAGCGGAGAGTCCCTCGGGATCGGCTTGCTTTTCCATTGGGCGCAGGATGAGTTCTCCTTTTTCAAAACGCAGATACTCGTTAGAAGGAAACGCCTCATCTGTTTGCTTGATCCTGGCATGGAGCCAGTTTCGCAAGTAGTTGACGAATGCTTGCCCATCAGTGGGCAGCCCGACCAACGTCCCGTAATGACTGACTTGCTGTGCGTACTCCTCCCACGAGATGAGTTCTTCTCGATAGTCAGAATACTGATCGCTCCCCTCAACATAGAGATCTCCTGATTTGAGATCCCACAGGATTTGAGAGAACACAGCGATCTCGAAATGCCGTCGAAGGACTTTGTCCGGGCAGGAACTGCGTTTGCTGTGTCCGGTCATAAATTTCCACCAGGCATCCGAGGCCCAGGAGAGATCGACCAGTGGGAGACGTTGCTCTTCAGGGGTACCAGGATTTTGGACCGTCGCCGAGACAAGCCAATCTCCTTTGCTGTTTTCATGCGCTTTGAGAAAGCACACGACCTCTTCCATACTTTTGTCCTGACTGCTGGAGCAGAGGTGCATCACTGAGAGGAGACGGAAGAGCTGCGCCCGATGATTTTTGTAAAAGGGCCAGAGAAACTGTTGATAGTTATTGCCCATGTGAGCCAAGTGTTCTTCACACGACTGCAAGACGTCGCTCTCTTTGCCGCCAATGACCGACGCCATCGCCGCCAGACGCTCATCAGTTGTCCCCTCTTTTCCATAGGCTACGACCAGATCGCGCAAGGTCAGCACCAATGCATCTGTGCGGCTCTGGTGATTGGCACGATACTGTTCAAGCGCATCTTTCCCTTTTTGATGGATAGCAAGCATCCGTTTGATAAACATTTCAGCCAGATCATCTAACGCTCCTGCGGATTGCGTCAGAAGGAATGCCGCCGCCAGGGTCAGCCGCTTGTAGGGTTCTAGGTCTTTCATCTCGGTGGCATCGAGGGCCCGCGCTTCTGTCGCAAACTGCTTGACCTTCCCTTCCGCGACTCCAGCAAAGATGTTGGCTGGAAGCAGCTTGCGCTGCTCAGAGATAGCAAACAAATGATCAATAAGCAGGCGCATATGGGTCAAAGTGGGACTGGCAGGCTCCTGCTTGAGCAATTCCCAGGCAGAGAGGTGTTGACCTGGCTGGACCGTAAACAGAGCCTCAAGAGAGACGCGTGCATCCTCCGGGATGGCTTTGTAGACACGACGATACAACCCTCGCATGGTCACTGCTCGCACATGATGGGCAGCTTTGTCGAGCAGCGTGAAAGGCGGTAACTCAAAACAGTTCTTGGTCAGTTCATCCAGTGCCACGTTAATGAGGTCGGCGAGATCCTCTTTGGTTTTACCTGCTTCCACCATGGCCCTGAGAAAGCAGGTGCGTGCGTCAGGACCATAGAGTTTGAGCTTCTGTAAAGCCCGAATAAGCAGAATATGCCGAGGTCTGGTTCCACTGGTGTCATAGGTATCCAGATCGGAAACGTGGAGATGAGGCTCAAATGGCCTGGCAATATGCTCAATGATAGAAGAAGGAACCTCGCTCAGAGGAACAAAACGGCCCAGGCGTTGATACGTTTTGAGGAGTACGAGAAAGCCTACTTCGGCAACACGGCCTTTGGTGGAACGGTGAGCAGTCAGGCGTTCTTGAGGCGTGGGAGTATAGACCTCAGCGAGATCTTTGGCCGAGAGGATCTGCTTGAAGCGAGGATAGGCTGTTCGCTCAATTGCGGTCATAGGCGTCACACTTCCACACATGGCCGCATCAACTAGACACAGCCATTGATTTCTGCTAAGATACCTTTGTAGACATCTATTGGTCAATATCGTAGGACTTTTTTCTGCTAAGGTGTGAAATATCCCTCATTAGGGCTTTCTGCTAAGGTTCTTGGATGTATGAGGTGGGCATGAAACGGCAAGCGAAACCCCAGCTTTCTGCTGCTGGCGAATGGGCAGTAGCTCAGTATGAACAAACCATGCGTTTGCAGGAAGATCTCACTCTTGCCTCTCTGCGGAATTACCTGAGCGATGTTCGCCATTTCATAGCATGGTACGAAATCCACGAGGCCGAACGAACAGGTGATGATCAGAAGCAGAATGATTTTGACGTGCAAGCTATCACTACCCCAACACTCACCCGTTACCGCACCTATCTTCAAACAGTCCTGAGACAGAAATCTGCCTCAGTGAACCGCTCGCTGATTAGTATGAAACGCTACTTTGGCTGGGCGCTGCAGCAACATCTCATCGACTACAATCCCTCCTCCGCTGTGAAGCTCGTCGGGGAAGAACAAAGCACACCCCGGCATCTGGACGATCAAGAGGAACAGGCGTTGGTGGCAGCCGTGACGAAGGCAGGAACGCTCAGAGATCGAACCCTGATTGTCCTACTGTTGCACACCGGGCTACGAGCGAGAGAAATCTGCCAGCTCCGACGTGACCAGGTGAAGCTCAACAAGCGAAGCGGCTCTCTGGAAATCATCGGGAAGCGCAATAAGTACCGCGAGGTGCCGCTCAATGCAACAGCTCGCAAGGTGATCGAGGAGTACCTCCCCACTCTCCCTGCTGATGCCGTCTTTCTGTTCCCATCAGGCAAGACGAAGGGGACATTATCAGAACGTGCCCTGGGCTATATCATCAAGAAATATGCAACCTCTGCAAAGCTTGCCGATGTGAGTCCTCACGATCTGCGCCACCGTTTCGGCTATCGCATGGCGGAGTCAGTTCCGTTGCATCGGCTGGCCCAAATTATGGGGCATGACTCCTTGGATACCACCAGATTGTACATTCAAGGCACGAAACAGGATTTACAGCAGGCGGTTGAGACGATTGCGTGGACATAGAGGAGCCATCGAGATCGCAAAGAACAAATTCGGGGCTTAGCGTTGTTTTTCATTCCCCTGTTCCTCAGAGGCCGAGAACAAACGAAACAGCATAAGAGAAGCATATTTTGATAAAATATTGGTTGCATAATTTTACGAATTATTTACAGCAATAAAAGCTCAAATGGCTGCTGTAGGAACGAATCCTTGCCATACCCCTTTGTCTCTTTCC
>JAJZEJ010000672.1 GCA_021828635.1 Chloroflexota bacterium | reverse complement strand
TGATTATGCTACTCTGTTGCATAATCGGACTCTTCGCGGCCTCTCAGTTCTTTCATCTTTCCTCTATTGCTCATGCTGATGCACAGAACGTGCAAGATCACGGTCGAGGCGGACCGCATGGTCAACTCAACTTTGGGTCGAACGTCTACATTTTCAATCCTACCATGCCACTGAGCCAGATTCAGACAACGGTTAACTCGGTAGCCAACCAACAAGTCTCCAATCAGTTCGGAACCCAACGTTACGCACTACTGTTTGAACCCGGCACCTATGGGTCCAGCACCGCTCCTCTCAACTTTCAGGTCGGCTACTACACCACGGTAGCAGGGCTGGGTCTCTCTCCGAGCGACGTAGTCATCAACGGGTCCATTGATGTCTACAACCAGTGCTTTGGTGCCAACAACTGTATCGCACTTGACAACTTCTGGCGCTCCTTGTCAAACCTGACCATTAATGTGACCACCCCGAATGCCGGTTGCTATAGCGGTGAATTCTGGGCTGTCTCGCAGGCCGCGCCGATGCGTCGGGTCCAGGTCAACGGAGCCACCACGCTTATGGACTACTGCACAGGTCCGTCGTATGCCAGTGGCGGCTTCATTGCTGATTCGGCGTTTAGTGGCGGCACTGTGGTCAGTGGCTCACAGCAGCAGTGGGTGGTCAGGAACAGCCAGCTTGATGGTTGGACCAACGGCGTCTGGAACCAGGTCTTCTCAGGTGTTGTGGGTGCGCCCGCGCAGTGTTTCCCCGCGCAGAAGTCATGTGGTGGCCCATATACCACGCTTGCGACCAGCCCGGTGACACGCGAGGAGCCATACCTGTACATGGACTCCAATGGGAACTATAACATCTTCGTACCCGCAGTACAGCACAACTCGGTGGGTACGACATGGGCTAACGGCGCGACACCCGGTTCGTCCATCTCAATCAACAGGTTCTTCATTGCCCAACCGACGGACTCTGTAGCGATGATCAATCGCGCGTTAGACACTGGCATGAACCTCATCCTGACCCCAGGTATCTATAATCTCAATCAGACTATCAATGTAACCCGTCCCGATACCGTGGTACTCGGTCTTGGTTTCCCAACGCTGATCCCTGAAAATGGTGTCGTGTCCATGAATGTCGCCAGCGCGAAAGGCATGTTGCTATCGGGTATGATCTTCGACGCGGGTGCAAAGAACTCTCCAGTGCTGCTCCTGGTCGGCGACGATCACGGTGGCAGTAACCATGACGCCTCTGACCCATCGGCGATTCAGGATGTCTTCTTCCGTATTGGCGGCGCGGAGGCGGGCAGTGCGACGAACAGCCTGGTCGTCAATAGCGCCAATACCATTCTTGATGATATCTGGGCATGGCGTGCCGATCACGGCACCGGCGTAGGTTGGACCAGCAACACGGCTGCTAGCGGTGTCGTCGTCAACGGCAACAACGTAACCGCCTACGGCCTTTTCGTCGAACACTATCAGAAGTACAACGTGATCTGGAACGGTAATAACGGTACGGACATCTTCTTCCAGAACGAGATGCCCTACGATCCACCCAGTCAGGCGGCGTGGATGGAAGCCCCTGGTGTCGATGGTTGGGCAGCTTTCAAGGTTACTAATTCTGTGACCAGCTTCAGCGGCTACGGTATGGGCAGCTACAGCTTCTTCAATCAGGGCGTGAGCATCTACGCTGCCAATGCCTTTGAGGTTCCGGCCACCCTGCCAGCAGGAAGCCTGCACGATCTATTCACAATCTTCCTCTCCACAAGTGGGTCAGGTGGCATCCTGAACGTGATCAACAACACCGGTGGCTCGTCAACCATTGCCAACCCTGATACTCCCGTTACCGTGGTAAGCTACCCGTAACGGCGTAATGTCTCGTTCGGTCGTCTGATGACAATACAGCAAGCTCCGTCTCCGTGGGCGGGGCTTGCTGATGCACATTACCTACATCCAGGGGAATTCTGTGATACGTAGCCGCGTACTGCCATAGGGAACCAATGTCAACTCTTCAAGTGGCTCATCAGAGGTAACAGGGCTAGGTGGAAGTGGTCCGGCGGCATGATGCTCAATGGTCCATGTCGGCACGCGCCGCCCTTTGACAACGATAGCGTTGGGCGCACCCTCTGGCGAAAAGGGGTTCTCGTTCACTGGACAAGTCTGGTAAGAACAGCTTGTTTCTGGCTGCTGCCGATCAATAGCCAATGCGTAGTTCCAGGGACTCGTTGGATAAACCTCCCAATCGGCATGTGGCAAATCTCCTTTGAGTTGTCTCCACTCATCGCCCACTCTCAGTGCATAGACCAATGGCCCACGCTCAATAGAGACACTGTTATGATAGCCGGTCTGCGTCTTGATCGACATAGGCAAGTGCAAAGTGAGCGTGGTATCGCCATCCCACTCGCGCTCAAGACGATAAAATGTTCCCGCCTCGACTCCTTCACAGGCTTGTGTGCCAACAAAAAGCGTTGCACCCTTTGCCCATACCGGAATACGGAGCAACAGAGGAAAACGCACAGGCCGCTCAGTATGGATGGTGAGTTGGGCGCTCTCCTCAAAAGGATAGCTGGTGCAAACTGTTAGTCGTATGGGCATTTCTGCCAGCGTCGTCGTGATGCTACATGGTGCGTAAGTTATCGCGGCCAGCCCGCCATCTTGCGTGCGCATCCAGAGATGGTGCGCAAATTTGGGCCAGCCTTGCTGCATATTAGCAGTACAACAACCATAGTGCGGCTCCAAGCCAAAAATATTTGCGTCCGGTCCATTATTGGTATAGATGCGATCTTCAGCTATCTCGCAAAGAACCTGATTAGCCTGTTGTACATACTGATGCGCCCACATATCCGTTTTGAATGGAGCAGGTAGCGCATTGAAAGCAATTCGTTCCAGGCGATCAGCAAATTCGGCCTGTCCAAAGGTTGCTAGCAGTATTTCCAGTGAGAACAGGTATTCGACGATGGCACACAATTCAGTTCCTTGTGAGGGATTTTTGCCTGCGAGCAGTTCATCACCCGTCATAATGCCCGTTACCTGACCATGATAACTATCAAGCATCGATAGGATGGTTGTCACGAACTGCTGATCGGTCTCATTGTGAGAGAACCGATACCAGGTAGCAGGCTCTTTGATAGCCATCGCATTATTAACTACATGATTCTCTAGCCGCGTCTCCGTCTGCTTCTCTTGATACACAAAATGCGCGAAATGCTCATGCCAATCATAGCTTTGCGCCATGACCTTGTGCGCCAGAGCAAGCAGCCAGGGTAAGTCAGTACGCTCGTAGAGCCAGTAGATACTGAGCAGTAGATCAGCACTGCGCATCCTGGCCCAGGATTTGAGGGGAGCTTCATCGATTAGCGTGTCTAATCGCCGCAAGAATCGCTCCATCGCCGGAATAATACGCTCATCTTGTGTCGCTTCTTGATATTGTGTCATAGCCTTGAGTACCACATAGACGGGCCAGGGATCATACTGATAGCCGTATTTCGCATCCCTAAGCGGCCCCAACCAACCATCTTCCTGCTGATGCTCCAGGATATAGGTTATCCAGTGCTGCACTTTTGCCTTTAAACTAACATCGTCGAGCAAGAAGGCCAGGGGAACAATACCATCTAGCCAGTATGGCCCACGTTCCCAGCCTTCGGCGCTTCCCCCAATCCAACCACTCTCCGCGACATCAGGCCAGAACTCATCCAGGTGGCCGCTTAACCCGCTTGCCTGTATCTGAAGCTGCTTGAGAAGCCAACCTTGAGGATGCACATCTCCGAGTGGGAACGGTAGCAAGGTATTGGCAAGCAGTTCTTTGGCATCTTCTCTATATTGCACAGTTATATCCTCTTTCACTCTACGCTTTTACCGCTCCTGATGTCAGACCTTTGATGTAGTAGCGTTGCAGGAGCAGGAAAATGACGACACAGGGCAGCATGATGATGGCTACACCCGCTTGCAGCACACTCCAGTTTACCTGACCATATTCCCCACTATAGCTAGAAACGAGATAGATGGGAAGCGTGTATTTGCTGCTATCGGTCAGGAAAATCAGCGCCGCCAGAAATTCACCCCAGGCATAGAAGAAGGTGAAAAGCGCCACAGTAATCACACCAGGATAAGCAATGGGTAGCATCACACGATAGAGCATACTTAAAGGTGTGCAACCATCAATCAAGGCGGCATCCTGTAATGCGCTAGGAATGTTTTCAAACGAGTTGCGCATCACAAAGATAGCGAAAGGTAAGCTAAAGGTCGTGTAGACAAGTCCTAACCCTAAGAGCGTGTTTTGTAGGCCAATCAGGTGCAGAATCAGAAAAATGGGCGTCAAGATAACCTGATAGGGAATCATGAGTCCCATTAAAATGAGGATAAACACGATATTCTTGCCGCGAAAAGGAAAGCGTGCAAAACCGTAACCGCCAAGAATACTGACGATAATCGTTAACACAACCGTGATACCTGTCACAAGGACGCTGTTGCCAATGTGCTGTCCGATGCCATCGGCATAGTTAAAAAGCGTCGTATAGCTGCTCAGCGAAAAATGTGAAGGCCAGAAGGTCGGTGGGGACTTCGCCGCCTCGGCTGGCGTCTTAAAGGTCGAGAGCAGCATCCAGGCCAGGGGAAAAATGAAAATGATGGACAGGATACAGCTAACAACATAATATACGATGCCTGGTATAGAACGCAAAGTCTGTCGCTGACGTAGTGAGGTATTGTACATACTATTATCTCCTCATCGTGTGAAAAGGGCTGATTACGCTTGCGTATCATCTCGCAGCAGATAGAGTTGTATCACCGTGAAGATAAGCAGGATCACAAGCAATATCAGCGAAAGAGCGGCACCATAGCCCAGCTTAAAGTAGACAAACGAATTGTTGAAAATCCAGTACACCGCCGTGATAGTCTGATCTTGTGGCCCACCCTGCGTCATAATGTAGAACTGGTCGAAAGCCAGCATAGAACCAATCACCGAGATCACGAGGGCTAAAGCGAACGTGCGACGAAGCAGAGGCAAGGTGATATATCCCAGCCGTCTCCACCAGCCTGCGCCATCCACACTAGCTGCTTCGTATAATTCTTCGGGAATGCCGTTCATGCCAATCAGCAGGAAGAGCATCGTAGCTCCGACCGTTTTCCACACCACCATGACGCCGATAGAGATGATCGCTATAGTTGGGTTAGCCAGCCAGATAATTGGCTGATGGATGATGCCTAAGCGTTCTAGAATGGCATCAAAAATGCCAACTTGCCCATCAAACATCCATAACCAGAGTAAGCTGGCCGTGCTGAGAGGTAGCACGACTGGCATAAAGTAAACGGTACGGAAAAAACCTACCCCCGGCTTCTTCTGACGTACCAGCAGGGCCAAGCCAAAGGCGGCAAGAAAAATGGCTGGTGTGACAACAACCGTATATTTAAGGGTAAAACCCAGGCTCTGCCAGAACTGACTATCTTTGAGCAATGTCAGATAGTTCTCTATACCAATAAAATGGACACTACCCAGCAAAGGCCAGTTGGTGAACGACATCCAAATGGTCATCAAAAGCGGTGCGATAAAAAAGAGGCATACAAGGACGATACAAGGAAGCACGAGCAGTATCCCAATACGCGCATTGCGCCGCGCCAGCGTTCCTTGCCTCATATGCGCTTCTGGGCCTTTGAGAGGAACCAGAGGCACCTCTACCTTTTCCAGATAGGCCATATGCTCCTCACTTTCAAGCTATCAAACACATTACTATGGAGCTACCATATCAATCTTGATGTGAAACATGACATCACATATGGCACCCACAAGGGGTGCCACTACATATAACGTGTGCCTCTGATGTGGAATGCCGCTTGTGGCGAGTGATACATGTAGTGACACCCCTTGTGGGTGCTATGTCCATCGCACACTCGCCGCATGCTCGCCGCATACCCGCCAACGAAGCACCACAACATTCTACTACGAACCGGAACTGATGATCTGTGTGAATCGCTCTTGGGCGGCTGTCAATGCCTGATCGACCTGTCCTTTGAAGATCGACTGTTGGAGAGCTTCGAGCCAAGGGCCATTCTGGTCGTTGAAGAGCTGGTTGTAGACAGTACTGTAGGGAGTCTGTCCAGCGAACTCAGCCTTGAACAAGATAGGATAATCGGGATCATTTTTCGAGTAGTAGCTCGCCGGAATATCGCTGCGAACAGGCAAGCCTGCATTCGTTGGATAAATATCCTCTTGCGTGCTGGTGGAAAGACACCAGTCAATGAAGTCGAATGCCTCTGTGACATACTTGGAGCCATTTGGCACGCCAATCACATCACCGCCGGAGAAGGATGCCGTGCCACCATTCATGCCTGGAAGATAGGTGATACCGAAATCGAGTTGCGGAAACTGCTGCCTGATACTGGCAACGTTAAGCGCACCATTACCCATGATACCAATTTTGCCAGAAGTGAAGGTATTGACAAAATTGGCTCCGTTATCCACCTGAGCGGATTGTGGCACCTGCTTCTCAGCCCAGAGACGCTGATAGAAGGCCATTGCCTCTTTCACAATCGGCGAAGTCATCGTCGCCGTTTTGCCATCCGTACTCAACACATCGCCACCACTGGCCCAGATGAGCGGGAGGAAGGTAAAGGCATTACAGCCAGCACACGCGCCGGAGAAGTAGTAGCCGTAGTAACTGCTACCCAGAGCGGTGATCTTCTTAGCATAGGTCTCGATCTCGCTCCAGTTTGTCGGCGGCGTATTCGGATCGAGGCCAGCTTGCTGGAAAAGTTGCTTGTTCCATAGCAGAACCGAGCCATCCGCGCTAAATGGCAAGGCATAGAGTTTGCCATTAGTGGTAGCTAGACGTGTATGAGAAGGAAGCAGATTGCTGTAATAGGGAAGCTTTTGTGCCAGAGCAGTGATGTCGGTCATCTCTTGCGCGGCATCAAAAGCGGGCATATACACCAGATCAATCGCCACAATGTCGGGAGCTTCTCCACCGGCAACAGCCGTGCCGAATTTCTGCACGAATGAGGCGGCGGGGATGATATTCAGCTTGATTTGCGTCTTGTGACTGGCATTGTAGGCTTTGACAAGAGGCTTGACGAGGACGGTATCAGAATCGCGTATCCAGAAAGAGAGGGTAGACGCAGTTGCTGAGCCTGAACCCGCACTGGAACCACAGGCTTGCAGCATGGAAACAATTGCACTACTTGAAACGCCCAACGCGACTGCCCGTGTGACGAAGGTGCGGCGAGAAAGGGTGCCGCCTTGCAAATGCTCAAAAAGGGTGTGTGTCTCATGTATTGACATGGCATTGCTCCTTTGCAAATAACATAGAACGTGTGTTGCAAGAGGTGAAGATAGTAACGCTTCATACCTCATTTTGCTTCTATAGAGGTGTTATCTTCCTACTAAAAAGACAACGGCTCTATAGGACAAGCAGACTACGATACAAGATAGTAACTGGATGTAGGCACTTTTTTTATTCAGTTGTGTCACTGTCGGGGCTGCTTCACCTCCTTTTCAACGGTAATTAAGCACGATGTGGACCACAAGAATCACGGATAATCAGACTGCATGGCAGGCGCATAATACCTGCCTGTTTCTCACCGCCAATCATGGCAAGCAGTTGTCGGCCCGCCTGCCGTCCCAATTCACGCATGTTCATATCTACTGTTGTCAGTGGCGGGCGAGTGGCGGCAGCAATGATCTCCCAATTATCATAGCCAACAATCATCACATCGTCAGGAATACGCACGCCACGCTCATGAAGTCCATCGACCACCCCACGCGCAATCTGGTCGCTCCCACAGAAAATAGCATCAATGCGTGGGTCCGTTGCCAGCAGAAAATTTGCACTTTCATATCCCCAGGCTTCGGACCACGGCCCTGAACAAATACAATGTTCAGAAAGATCGATTTCGCGTTCCCTGAGTACTTCTCGCATCGCTCCCATACGCAACTGTACTGCTTCAAAACGCGCAGGGCCAGTCACATGCGCTAGATGCCGCCGTCCGTGGCTGAATAGATGTTCGATGGCAAGACGCGCTCCCTGAGCTTCATCTGGCAAAAGACAGAGCGCACCCGCTTCCGTGACTTGCGTGTAGGCATAAATAACCGGTGTGCCGGTATTGCCTATATTAATGGGCGGACGCGGATCGGTACGCCGCCCTGTCACAATGATGCCATCCA
The DNA here is from genome assembly GCA_021828635.1 of Chloroflexota bacterium. The sequence goes on along the minus strand of JAJZEJ010000672.1, from coordinate 2,007 downwards.
CCCGCTTTGCCAGTAGAGAGTCGATATGCTGCTGCTCACGCAGAGGGTCATCACGTGCATCACAGAGAAAGACGGAAATCCGCGCTGTCTCTAGTGCATCCTCAATACCACTCATCAACGGAATGCTGAAACGTCCATAACTATCGGTGGTAATCAACCCTACCGTAAAACTACGCTTGCGCAAAAGACTTTGGGCCAGATCATTGGGACGAAAGCCCAAACGGAGAGCTTCTGCCTGCACCCGTTCACGAGTTTCAGAACGGAGCTTGCCCTGACCATGCAACACTTTTGAAACCGTCCCGATAGTCACGCCAGCCGCACGAGCAACATCATGAATCGTAACAATTTGTTGCGGTTGCATTTCATCCTGTTGCTCGTTTTGCATATACTCACTCATACATCCAATGTTGAAATAAAAGCGCCATTTTTCTCATTCACATGCTAAGCATGTCTTACTTTGACGATTACAGAAGGAAAAGGTTTTCCTTCTGCATATTTTTATGGTACACTTAAAACTGACGAAAGTCAAGGGTTCCGAAAAAGAGTGTGTTTCTGAAAGGGGTTCCTATGCAACCATCCACTCTTCCTGTTGTCGTTGTCGATACCTCACACAGTACATTTGGCACATTGCGTCCCGTGAGTCTTACCGAAGTACAGCTTACCGATACTTTCTGGACACCGCGCCGTCAGATCAATCAGCAAGTGACACTGCCATCACAATATCAACAATGCGAAATAAGTGGTCGCCTCGATAATTTTCGGCGGGCGGCTGGCCTGCAAACAGGCGAGTTTCGTGGCCGCTTCTTTAACGACTCCGACGTATACAAGTGGTTAGAAGCTGCCTCATGGGTGCAGGCAACCGAGACCGATGCAGCACTAGAGTCACAAGTCAATACGGTAATTGCGCTGATCGCGGCGGCTCAGGATGACGATGGCTATCTGAATACCTACTTCACCTTTGAGCGCCGCGCTGAGCGTTGGACTGATCTGGTCGTCAAGCACGAACTCTATTGCGCGGGCCATCTGATACAGGCAGCCGTGGCGCATCATCGCGCGACCGGCTCACGGGCATTGCTTGAGGTAGCCATCCGCTTCGCCGATCTCATCACGACCACATTTGGCCCTGATGCTCGTCCTGGTGCCTGTGGACATCCAGAGATTGAGATGGCCTTAGTAGAATTAGCGCGTGAGACCGGTGAGGAACGTTACCTGCGACAAGCTCAATTTTTTATCGACCAGCATGGGCAACAGCCGCCGGTCATTGGTGGCAATGCCTATCATCTCGATCACGAACCGTTCCGTGAGCAACGTGAAGTGATTGGACATGCCGTGCGGGCGCTCTATCTGTACGCTGGCGCGACCGATGTATATGCCGAAACCGGTGAACACGCGCTGGATGTCACGCTAGAAGCTCTCTGGCATGATCTGCAAGCCCACAAACTCTATATCACTGGTGGCGCAGGCTCCCGCTATGAGGGCGAAGCATTCGGCGCGGCCTATGAACTGCCCAACGAGCGGGCATACGCGGAGACCTGTGCCGCCATTGCCAACGTGATGTGGAACTGGCGACTCTTACTGGTCAAAGGTGAGGCACGCTTTGCCGATGCATTGGAACTGGCACTCTATAACTCGGTGCTATCCGGTATCGCGCTTGATGGTCAGGTCTATTTCTACCAGAATCCCCTGGCTGATCGTGGGAAGCATCGCCGTGAACCGTGGTTCGCCACCGCGTGCTGCCCGCCCAACATCGCCCGTTTGCTAGCCTCGCTGCCCGCTTACTTCTACGCGAAATCGGACGAAGGGCTGTGGGTTAACCTCTATGCCACAAACTCTATCACAACATCGCTGACCAGCGGGCAGAGTGTTACCGTGCGTCAGCAGACCGAGTATCCCTGGGACGGTGAAATCATTTTCGAGGTACAACCGGGCGAGCCGACAGCGTTTAGCCTGTTCTTGCGCATTCCTGCCTGGGCCAACGATGCCACTGTCTTGGTCAACGATGCACCA
>JAJZEJ010000809.1 GCA_021828635.1 Chloroflexota bacterium | reverse complement strand
CGATCTGGGGCGCTGAGCCTGACAGGCTTCACGAATGTGCTAACGCTTTTCGACAATCGACAAGAGCTAGAAGAAGTAACCGATGGCCTTGTACAGCATATCGCTGACCGCTATAAGGTCTGCACACAAGGATGAAAAAGCATGCAAGTCTCGATTGAGGTAAACCTGGGAACCTTTGCCGCCGATGTGCAGGCGGAGATGAAAAAGCTGCAACGCAGTGTGAACCGCGACATCCAATCGGCAGGGCTGATGTGCCTCTCGCTGGCACAAGACGCCTGTCCTGTCGATAGTGGCAACCTCAAGGCCAGTCTGCACTATGAGCGTGGCGACATGACTTGCTCAGTCGGCACGGCGGTCAAGTACGCGCCCTATGTCGAGCTTGGGCATCATACCCATTCCGGCTCCTGGGTGCCAGCGCAGCCCTTTTTGTTCCCGGCCTATCAGCAAGCATCCAAGAAATTGCAAGAGCAATGCATCAAAAAATATTCCTAAACCAATTCCTTAAAGAGAAAGGAGGGACAGACGTATGGCAGCAGAAGCTGGCTATCAAGGATGGGTCAAAAACGGCACCAACTATATCGCTCAGATTAAGTCAGACACCTTTGACCTTGAGCGTGCGATGGAAGACATCACGTCGATGTCCAATACCGGCACGCCGTCGCCCTTCAAGGAATTTTTGCCAACACTGGCACAAATGACCTTTTCGATCACCTGCAACTGGGACTTGACCGATACCAACGGCCAACTCGCCATGCAAAATGCGCTCATTAACGGGACACTGTTGAGCTTCACCCTTAGCCCAAACAACGGCACGAATACATATGCGTTCTCAGCTTACGTCAAGAAAATCCAGAATAAGACGGATGTGAGCAAGGCCGTAGAGTCGCAAATTGACCTACAGCCCACAGGGCCACTCGCAACCACCTAAAGAAAAGGAGGCATAGCACGCTATGGCAGCCATTCAGGGCTATGAGGCGTCGCTGCTCATTTCGTCGCCGCCCTCACTCGCGCTTCCGGCTGATCTGGCCTTGCAGGATAGCGGCGATCACACAACGTTTGTGATCTCCTCCGCCAATGCGGCCTACCGCTACTGGGATCCGTCCGTGCCGATGACGTTCCAGACCGCGCCTGACGGCGTAACATGGTCGAATGCGACACCGGCCACAATCCAGTACGTCGGAGGGATAATCGTCTTGGCCGCGCCACTTGCCGGCGTAACTCCAAGTGCGCGTGTCACCACAGGCAACTACTACCCGTATGCGGTCCTCGCACAGATCACGCAATGGACGTTTGACGGTCAGATGACCTTTGCCGACAACACGACCATGACCGGCGGCATCAATGGCGGAGGTGGCTCACCCTGGCGAACCTTCCAACCTATCTTACTCGATGGTAGTTTTTCAGTGACCAAGTTCTGGATACCAGAAACTGCTCTGTCGCTTGTCCAGTACATTACCACTGGTCAAATCCTCATTTTGTCGGGCGTAGAAGCTACTGGCAATCGGTATGAAGGCTACTGCTACGATAAAAAAATGCAACTCAAACAAGATATATCCAAATTGGTGGAACAAACGCTCGACTTACAAGTGTCGGGCAATTTCTACCAAGTCTAAGGTAAGGGGGAACACATGACACACTTTGAAGATTTACGCGCCAAAATCCTGAATGGCGGCATCAAGGCTAATCGCAAAGCCGTCTATTTTGAACGTCTTGGGGGCTGGCTCATGGTACAGGAGCCAATGGCCGACAAGCTGGCAGAGATCATCCAGTCAGCCGTCGATCCCAAAACCAAACGCACGAACATTGCAACGATGTTCACTGGCCTGATCGTGCATGGGTTGCGGTACCCGCATCCGGACGCACGGCCAGAAGGCGACGACGTGAGGGACTATCCGATGGATCATCCACATGCCGGTGAACTCATTTTCCAACCGCTGGACCGAGATGCGGTTGGAAAGGCACTGCCAGGCGGCCTGCTCACGGAGACCGCCAAACCAATCTTTGAGATGACTGGGCTGGATAAGGATGATCTGGACGCGGAAAAAAAAGATTTGAGTCCGATGGGTATCGATTCTTCTGCTACAACTTTGCCGACCGCATGAAGCGGCCCGATGTGGAGCAGATGCTCAGCGAGATGGCCGCCCATGAGTTGCTCTCATGGCGAGCCTTCTACGAGGTCAAAGCCGAGCTACAACAAGAGGCAGCGAAAAAGAAGGACTAGAACACATGTCTACCCTGGGCGAGATTGTCGTTAATTTCACCGCCAATATCAGCAGCATCATGGAGGCCGTTGCCTCCATCAATGAGCAATTTGCTAGTCTGACGGGCGTGGCCGATGAGGCTGGCGCTGGCGTGGCAGAGGGATTGATGCAAGCCACCGAGGGTATGCAAGAGGTGGTTGCCTCTGTCGATGAGGTCGATACGGCACTCTCAGACATTGCCTCTGTGGCCGATGAGGCCGGTGCGGGGGTCGCTGAGGGCATGAGTGAGGCCGTTGACGAACTCAATAGCGTGGCGGACGCGGCTGCCAACGCCAGCGAAGCTGTGTCAGAAACCGGTACGGCTGCCCAATCAGCAAGCGGCTCCGGTGGTTCTGGTGGCGGCATCGGGAGCTTTTTGGGTGGCTTGGGCAAGATTGCCTCCAAAGCTGGTATGGCCTATATCGGCTTGCAAGGCTTTGGGCAGATGGTTGTTGGCACGGCTGGCAAGCTGATTGGCACGGCTGCGCAAGCTGAGCAGACCGGTGTCGCTTTCGATACCCTCATGAAGAGTACGAGCAAGGCGCAGGCGATGCTCGCCAAACTCAATACCTTCGCCGCGACGACTCCTTTCCAGACACAAGCAATTGATGATGGCGCGTCCAAGCTCCTGGCCTTCGGTATCAATGCTCAGGATGTGATTCCTGATATCTCTTGCATCGGCGATAGCTTGTCCGCTCTTGGCAAAGCCACACCGGCGGCGTTGTCTTCTATCATTGATGTCTTTGGCAAAATTCAGGCGGCTGGCAAGCTCACAGGCGGAGACATGATGCAACTGTCGCGTTGGGGTATTCCAGCGTGGCAGATGCTCTCCGAGACAATGGGCAAGCCAGTCGATGTGTTGCAAAAGATGGTCTCCAAAGGCTTAGTGCCGTCCAGCATGGCGCTTGCCGACTTGCAAGCGGGCATGGAAAAAACCTTCGGCGGCGGTATGGCAAAGCAAGCGCAGACGTTCACCGGCTTGATGTCTACCTTCCAATCCAATGTTGTACTGGCATGGAATAGCTTTTTGGGAGTGTCTGGCGGCCAGGTGACAAAGGGCAGTCTGTTCGATATGGTGGAGAAAGGCTTGAGCGGCGTTGGCAACATCCTAGCCAACCCAGCTTTCCAACAATTTGCGGTGGTGATGGGAACCGATATCGGGCAGTCCATCCAAAAAGTTGGCACATTCCTCTCAACCACGCTTCTTCCGCCCTTCGAGCAACTCGACAAGGCGTTGACCCCTATTGTGACGCCGATCATCCAGTGGGGTGAGCAAAATGATGTTCTGCAAAAATCCTTACAGGGCGTTGTCACCGTTGCGGGCGGCCTCGTCGTTGGCGTCGGCACACTGGCCGGAGGGCTGGCCTCCGTCATCTCCTGGTTTGACAAGGGCGGTCCCGCCGTGCAGATCACCGAGGATGCTCTGCTCGGCGTCGGCGTGGCGATGGCTGCTATCAAGATCGGTCAATTTGTCAGCACGATTCCGGCACTCTTAGAGAGTTTGGGCGCATGGGCAACCGGACAATGGACGGTGGCAGCCGCGACGATTGCGACCGCGCTGCCCTACATCGCTATCGGCCTGGTCATCGCCCTGGTGGTCGCAGGCGTTATTTTGGCAATCCAACATTGGGGCCAAATCGCGCACTGGCTGCAAGGTGCGTGGAAGGCGACGCAGGTGTGGTTTGGTAGCTTCTGGAAGGAAGTGACTGTCCTTTTCAATGACGCGATAAACGGGATACACACAATTTTTGACGCGGTTGGCACATGGCTCTACGATACCTTCGTGCAGCCCTTTGTCAGCGCGTGGGATACTATTTCGGGCATTTTCAACAATATTAGTGGCGTGGTCGGCAAACTGACAGGCGCAATGGGCAACGTCGGCGGCGTCCTCTCACACATTCCAGGCTTTGCCTCTGGCGTCAACAACTTTAGTGGCGGGTGGGCCATTGTCGGCGAGAGCGGACCGGAGCTGGTCAATCTGCCAGGTGGCAGTAGTGTCTATCCGCACGGGACCGGCCCAGGAAGTGCGCTCCAGGGCGGCGCAATGCCAGGAGGCGCTGGTGGTACGACGCATGTTACCGTGCAACTCGACAGTAGTGTGCTTGCGGAATATATGGGGCCAGCCATGCAGCAGCACATCATCCTGCATGCAGGAGGGCTGCTGCCATGACACAAGTGATTGTTGAGGTGAGCGGCACGCAGGTCGCGTGGATGGAAGGCTCGCTCAAAGTGCAGGATACGCTCGATCAGCGTTCTACTTGCACGTTTGTGGTGCTTGACACAACTGGCACACAGCATTATCAGCCAGGGCAACCAGTGTTGGTGCAAGATCAGCAAAATGGCCTGCTCTTCACCGGCTATATCGACAACTCACAGGAAAAAAATCTCTATCCGCAGCCGCACATTCTCTCGACCATTGCCTGCATCGATCAGCACTATCTCGCGGATAAACGTGTGGCACAGAAGAACTATGCCAATCAGTATGCAGGTGACATTGCCGCTGATCTGCTACACACCTATCTCGCAGCCGAGGGCGTCAACCTCTCCAATCTGGCCTCACGCTCAGACCATTATCAGGCCGATTGGGGACAAGGCGCACTTTCCGGCGTGGTGGCGGCCAGCAATGTGGGCGACGGCAATCTCGAACTGTCACCGGCGGGCAATAGCACCTCCTACGCGCAACAGGCGTCGGGCGATTTTAGCGGCCCTGCCACATTCCTCAGTTACAATTCGGCGCTACAGGGCGTCACCTTCCCGCCCACACAGAGCATGTGCCTGAGCGGCGTACAAGGCATCGCGGGGGTTGGCAACGCCTTTGTCTATGTCAAGTTCTGGCAAGGCAGCTATCTCATCCCGTCGGGCGCAGTTCTTGCCTATGATATCTGGATTCCCGACTCATGTCCCCAGCAAATGGCGGGGATTGACTTGGTGTTTACGGATGGCTCAACACTGCGTGATATGCCCATCTACCCGACGACAGGAGGCATCTATCCCGATCAACAGGGCGTGGGCGCACACCCAGGCAATGATCTGTCAGGACTGGCAACCAATCAGTGGTACCATCGCAATTTACCACTCTACGGCTCTGGCACGCTCGTCGGCAAAACGCTGGCTTATGCCACCCTCGCATTTGAAGGCGACAACACGGGCAACTACGTGGCCTATGTGCGCAATGTCAGCGTGGCCTCCCAGACGCTTTTTGCAGGGAGCTTGCTGACCGGCGCACCACAGCAATTGCAGACCAGTGGCTATAGCCAGGTGCAGCTTACTGTGGCGACGACCTACGAAGTCACTGGCTCGATGGAGTCCACAACGTTCGACACCACGAGCGCGGGTATCTACAATACGTCGCTCTTGCAGTGGCAGGAAACCGACGCGACCAATTGCACGATTGCGGTCTCATTTAGTGCGGACAATGGTGCGACATTCCAGCCTTGCGCCAATAATGCGTCACTGCCTGCGTTGTTGCCAGGACAAAGCCTTTCCGGCATTAAGACACTCTTTCAATATGTCTTCACCAATGCTGGCAATGACCCGACCCAAACACCCATCTTGAGCAGCGTGCAAGCCGTGGTCAACCCGTCGTATAGTTGCACCAAATCAGATGTGGTGGCGGGCGCTGGCAACGGCGTGGGCTGGCTGAATGGCACCTCCATCAACACATTGCTGAGCATCAATAGCGAATTGACCCTCAACGGCGTTATGCGCACGTGGGATGATGCTGATATGAGCAGCCAGACGATGTTTGGCGGCAATGGTCCCGGACCCTATATCAATCGCAAAACCTTCGAGATTCGCCTCAACGACGGTAGCCCCAACTGGGGTATCTCACGCTTCGATTTCGCGGGCCAGTGGCAGAACTTCACGGCGGAGATTGATGTCAATGTGACGACGGCTGGCGACGAATATGGCCTCGTGTACAGAACGACAGGCTGGCAGAATACCAACGACACCTATGGCTATAGCGTGTTCGTCAGCACACAACAAGTGCTGCTTGGCTACGGCACCAACACCAGCACGGGATCGGGCCTCTTTCAGCAGATCGCGGCGGTCAACATCACGCTAGCGACCGGCAACTGGCACCGCTTGAAAGTCGTCGTTAATGGAACCAACCACAAGGTTTATCTTGACAACACGCTCTACATCAACGTGACCGACAGCACCTACACGGCGGCGGGCTATATCGGGGCGCGTGGCTACTCCCCAACGGCAAACTACGATCTCATCCAGTTTGATAATTTTGGGGTATGCGCTGCGCTCTCTGGGCAGTGGGTCTCGCCAGCATTCAACCTCTCCGGCCTGGGCAACCTCACGAATAGCCAGATCACGGCGCTGCTTGACCCGACAGCGAACCTCTCGCTGTGTAGCCTGCTCATCGAAATTAGCCTGAACAACGGTTCTACCTGGACAACGTGTCCACAGGTGCAGGCGGCCACATCCAATCAGGTGTTAGTCAGCGCCGTACCGGGGCTAACGGCTGGTACCAATGTTGGTACCATCACCCAGGCACAGGTGCGTCTCACGATCTCGACCTCTACCACTTCCGTGCAAGGTGGCGTGTTGGGTATCATGCTGACAGCCATCGGACAATATAGCTCATCTGGCAGCCGCATTGCGCCTTCGTCGTCACTCTCAGGCATCGGTGTGCTAGGCAGCTCCGCCATTACCTGGAACGGCCTTGTTCCGGCCAACACCAGCATGTTTGTCGATAGCTCATTGGATGGTGTGAATTTCACGCAGGTGGGGCAAGTTGTGGATAGTACTCCTGGTAATGCCCAGATCGCGGGCCTCTCGGGCCAGCCGGACCCGACGCAAGATCAATTCAATGCCAATAGCAGCAGCAACTATACCCAGACATTCCAGACGGGTGGAGCTGCGGCGACCTACACCTGGGACACTACCAATAGTCGCCTCATCGCGGCGGCTGGCACCGATGCGATCCTGCTCTATCAGGGCATTCAGGCGGCCAACCTCACCCTAATGACCGTGCTAGATCAAGCAGATGCAGGCGGCTTTACGTGGTGTTTTGCTGATGCCTCCGACTTCTATGCGCTGATCGTAGCTGATGCATCCGCAGCCAGCAATCCAAACACGGTGATTCTGAACAAAATTTCAGGCAACGTCACGAACAGACTGGCATCTGGAAACATCTCCTTTACACGTGGAACGCCCCATAGTGTGCAGATGACGATGAATAATGGCGTCATCACGGTACAGTTCGACTCTGCGCAAGTGTTCTCTTACACCGATAGCACGCCGCTGGCAAGCGGTCAGTGTGGCCTCTTTAGCAACGGTGGCACTGAGTACTTCTACCAGTTGCTGATACAGCCACTTGGTCAGACAGTAACAGCGCCAAGCGCCTATACCCGCATCAGGATGACGACGACGGACCCAACGCAAACGCCGCAAATTACGGACTTGACGCTCTCAGCCCATGCGCCCATCATCGGCAAAGGCATTCTGATTACGAAGGCGAATTATAGCGTGTTACCAACCCAGAACACCACGAATCCGCGACTGGGGCCACGTGCTGGCCGTGGCACGCTCATCTCGGCTGCTCTTGATGATCTGGCAAAGCAGAGCAATTATAAGTGGCGCATCAACAGAAATAAAGATTTCGTTTTCGCGGCGGCGGCCGTCACCCAAGCGCCGCGCATTATCCAATCGAGCGAAATGCTGCTCAGCACGGTGCGCGTGACCAACATCACAAATCAGTACCGCAATTCACAATGGGTGACAGGAGCAGTCAATACCATCAGCGATACTGATTCCTTTGTCGGAGATGGCAAGAAGCGCAGCTTTATTCTCAAGTACCCGGTCTACTCCATTAGCAGTATCACGGTCGATGGCGCGGCGCAGCTTGTGGGCGTGAAAGGCACTGATACGGGCAAGCAGTGGTACTACTCGCAGAACAGCGCCTCCATCTCGCAGGACATCTCTCTGTTTCCGTTGCTCAAAACGCAAACGCTCGTGGTGGCTTACGAGGGGCAATACGATACCTCAATCAATGAGCAGAGTAGCGCCGCTATTGCAGCACGCGCCGCGATGGATGGTACCAGTGGTATTGTGGAGGCGGTAGAAAGCGCACCTGAACTGCTTGCCAGCGCCGCGCAAAATCTCGCCAACGCCCGTCTGGGCGAATATGCGGTCCAGGGCAAGCAGCTTCGATTCACCACGAACACGCCAGGGCTGGCCGTCGGACAGCAAGCGACGATCTTTGTGCCACAGTACGGGATTAAGGGTATGCAATTCCTCATCACCAATCTTGGCACGACCTATAAGACGGTGATGCAAAATGGCGCGGCCACGCTTCTACCGTACTACAGCATTAAAGCGGTGTACGGAGCGATGTTGTACGACTGGACGCACTATTTCCAGACAATGGGCAATTAACTGGAAGAAAAGAGAGGACACGATGACCATGCCAACAAACGCGCAACTGGCAGCGCAGATGCGGCGACTTTTGGGGAAAGTGGAAAATCTTGAAAACCGTATGAAGATACAGGAAAACTCGGCACGTGATAATTACGATATATTGCAAAGTATGCAGCGAGAGCAGCATATCATGCACAGCACACTCAAATGGGGGCTGGGAGTGTTAACCACGCTGTCAACGAGTGCCGCCATCGCATTCCTTTATCACTGGTTGGCAACCTTGCACTAGGAGAAAGCGCGATGACCAATTATCTGGCTCTCTTAGAAACCACGCTCCTGATGGGCGTCGTTGTCTGGCTACTTATTCGCTATGATATCTACCTTGAAAGAAAGCAGGAGAAACACGAACATGGCACGAAAATTATTAGTAAGTATCCCTGAATACTGGGAGCATCGTGGGAGCGGCATTGTTGCGCCACCACAAAACTTTGAGGATATGGTGGAACGTTTGAACCGCAAAGGCGGATTTTGGTGCGTAAAAACCATCGACAAGTACACTGGTGAAGTCCTCGTGGAGAACTGGCTAGAAAATCTCATGACCGATAACGGCGCATTGTCGGCGCTGAAAGGTTTGGCCGGTGCAGCTGCTCCTACAACAGTCGGGGCCAACAATATCGCCATTGACCAGAGTTGGGGCTTTACCACGCTCTCGGCCCAAATACCAGCCTCAACCGCGACCACCAGCTTTAGCGTCAACGCGCCAACCGGACCAACCATTCCATCAGGCACCTGGTTGACGATTGGCGCTGGCACCGGTACCACGTTCACGGTGCAGACCACGGTTGCCATCAGCGCGGCATCAACGCCCACCTGCAACAGCGCAACCAGTCCCGCGACCGCGCTCCCGATTGGGTCGAATGTGCGCTACGCCACACCCAAAGAAATTCTCGCGGCTGGTGGCACCGTGCCAACGGGCCTCTCTGCTGATGTGGCTGCGCTCTCCGCACCGGCGTCTTACGCGGCGGCGACGGCTGGCATGCCAAGCGGCCAATTCACGTATGCCAACTCAGGAGGCAATGCGGGCTACGGCAACCGTCAGGCTGTGCTACAAACTGGTAGCACCTACGAATTTAGCACATCTGGCACACCGGCGGCGACGGCGGCCAGCTACACGAGCGCGTGGGGCGTCAATGCCAACCCTGTCGCGGCGGCCACGAACACCTTTATTCATGCGGCCTTTGACGCGCCGGTGAATATCACTTCGACCACGACGGGTCAGGTGAGCATTACCGAAAAACTCTAATCGCATCTTATAAGAAGGGATACAGTAGTGGGGATTCCGACGATTAATGGCAGCGTGTATGGCTACGATACGATGGTCCGCGCCAACCAATCGGGGCTTGGCACGGCCACCGATGGCACGTCATACACACAATATGCCAGTAGCGGAACCCCCACGACTTCGATTGCCAGCGATGAAGCGGTGATTATCTCATCAGGTGTTGATTGCGACGAACAACTCGGCACCGCGACCGGCTCCTACATGGAAGTGTTGT
>JAJZEJ010000563.1 GCA_021828635.1 Chloroflexota bacterium | reverse complement strand
GGCACTCTGCATTTCAGGAGTAGTACGCAGGCAACTCCTGGCGATTATGCTCTGCTGGATATAACACTATCGAATATTCCCAATCCCCAGGCTGGTCATGTCTATTATGCCTGGTTAGAGGTGACAGCAACTGAGAATGAGCAGCCGCACTGGCAACTAACGATGCAGCATGGCAAGGTTGCTATGACCTCATTGACCTATGTCGGCTACAAAACCCTCCTTTTTGCTCACAGCCTTTTTCTTATCACCGAGGAAAGTTCAAGTATAACGCCTGTTGTACCCTATCCAGCACTGAATGCTCACCTCTACTATGCCAGCATTACAACCACTACGGTAACTACATTTTCAGTCCTACCTTGCCCACAAAATAGCAATTCCACTGTTTGTACCTCTGCCTGGCAAGAATGACGCACCTATCTGAGTGGTTCATGCTAAAACCTCTGCCTCTACCGTTTTTTTAATAGCATTACCTGCCCATTTTCCGCTTTGTTTACAGTATAAATGCTTTTCATTGTTATAATAAACAAAGAGTGGTATCAACGTGAAGCTTTAATGGTTGACATTACAAAAAAAATGTATTATGCTGATTGGCAGAGATGCCTGGATGCCTGCTATATACTAGTTATGGTATCAGTATCTCCTGATTTGTTGTGTGGCGAGTTGCCCGAAATGAAGTTGTAAGGAGATGCCATAATGCCTTCCTTGAGCCGGTCAAACCGGCGTATGCGCGTTATCTTTGCCTTGATTGTTCCCGTAGTGCTGGCACTGTTCTCGGCTGGATCGGTATTTGCTGCTTCCTCATTGGTGCAGCTGAGCAGTGATCCATACACCAATAGTACTAGTCAGCATCAGACAGAGGTTGAGCCGGATACGTTTGCCTTTGGCTCGACGATTGTATCGGCTTTTCAGTCTGGGCGCTTCACCGATGGTGGTAGCTCCAATATCGGTTGGGCCACATCGACGGATAATGGCGCGACCTGGACAAAGGGCTTCTTGCCCAGTACCACCGTTTTTGCCTCACCTGCAGGCACGTATGACCGTATTAGCGATCCAGTGGTTGCCTATGATGCCATGCATAAAACCTGGATGGTTGCCTCACTTGGCCTGACTGCCAGCTCTTCAGTAGCTGGAGTCGCAACACTGGTCAATCTCTCGACCGATGGTGGGCAGACCTGGAGTAGCCCTGTTCTCATTCATGCTGCTGGTGGCTCGGAAAATCTAGATAAAGATTGGATTACCTGCGATAATACCGCGACGAGTCCCTATTATGGTCATTGCTATACTGAGTGGGATGATAACGGCAGTGGTAATACGATCTACATGAGTACCTCGACGGATGGTGGGCAGACGTGGAGTAGTCCTCAGACGACCCAGGATGCCGCTACTGGTGTAGGTGGACAGCCACTTGTACAGCCCAATGGCACGGTCGTTGTACCGATTGATGATGCCAATGCAGCCTCTGTCCTGGCCTTCACCTCAACGGATGGTGGACAAACCTGGGGCAGTACGGTCACGGTTTCAGATATTCAGGAGCATACAGTGGCCGGTAATCTGCGTTCTATGCCACTCATTTCGGCGACGGAAGATGGTAGTGGTACCATCTACGTGATCTGGCATGATTGCCGCTTTGAGCAGAATTGCTCTGCCAACGATATTGTGATGAGTACCTCAACTGATGGCACCAACTGGTCGGCGGTCACACGTATTCCATCGGATGCAGTTGGCAGTGGTGTCGATCACTTTATTCCCGGCATCGGTGCGGATAAAACAACCTCTGGTAGTAGCGCACACCTGATTGTGACTTACTACTACTATCCGCAAGCGAATTGCAGCAGTTCCACGTGTCAGCTTGAGGTTGGCTATAGCGCCTCAACTGATGGCGGCAATAGCTGGACTACCACAACGAATCTGGTGGGACCGATGCCTCTGTCCTCGCTGGCCGGTACAACGCAAGGCGTCATGGTCGGTGACTATATCGCTACCGCGTTTACTGCCAATAGTTCGGCCTTCTCTGTCTTCGCAGATGGTAGCGCACCGACGGGTGGTAGTACTTGTGGCTCAACTGGCGTGACCTGCCATCTCTCGATGTTCACCACCTCGGCCAGCCTGAGCGTTGCTGGCACTATGCATCATGTCGTGCATGATCCCGTGTTGGCAAGCGGTATACATAGCTTTTCCAGTATGCCATTAACGGCACGCTAAAATATCTGGGTGTCAATGCGCTCGGATGGAACGGACGCGATACATCCGAGCATATTATGTGTTACTGCGTTTAAGCAAGCGTGCCAACAGGAAGAAGAGCGAGCCAATGGTAAGTCCCGCGACCAGTAAGCCGCCAATCATGCGCATCTTTTCCTGCTGGCGGCGTATTCCGCCAGCAAAGCTATCACGGTCATTGAGGTGTGGAAAGGGTGTATTCGCGGGTACCTCGACGCCCAGAAAGGCACAGAGTGGTTCCCAGCCCTCTTTGACATTGTAGACAAGCAACTTGTCAGTAGGGACACGCTGCTTGACCTCTTCAATATGCTGTTGAAAAATCTCCAGTGCGTAGGCTTTATCCTCAAAGCGATTATCAAAAGTATTTTGCCAGATCAGTTTATTAATCATGTGAACTATACGCAGGCGCTGAGGAGAGATGAGGCGAATGAGTAAGGTGAGCAGCGAACCTGATGGCTGCTTGAGTAGACGGCTCGTTTGATAGATGGTATTGATAACACTGTCGTACCAGCGTTCAGGGTCGCGCACACTCAACAGCACTTTAGCGTTGGTATAAGCTTTTATAAGTTCGGCATAGAAGGTGCAGCCGGGCCAATCCACCGTTGCCTGATAGTCTGCAAACAATGCATGCCAATCGACCGACTCGCCATTTGTGGCAGCTTCCCAATAAGAAATGTGGTTGGGGTGTTGAAATAGTTCGGTCATGTGGTAACAGGGACTGAAGCCCAATGTTTCAAGGGCCGCTTTTAGTGAGAGTGTGCCGGTGCGACCAAAACCCGCGCCGATAACTTTCATGCCGCCTTGTATATTACCCACTTCCTGAAGTTGTGTAGCTGGAGCATTGGTGATTTGTTGCATCGCTGGCCTCCCATTATATGCTATATATTCTCGCAGATTGTACATTCCTTAGTATCGCACATTCCGGTTGCAGTTGTTACAATGCTGCTTGACACTGCTCTTTTCTAGCTTCTATAATGCAGACTAGCGATGATGTTTGTTTAGTGATGAGTTGAGGAGCAATAAAAGATGGAGCTATTGCACGAAGTTGCACCGTTTCTGGCTGGTATGGTGATTCCGCCGGTGCTGATGCTTATTTTGCGAGCGAAGTGGCAGGGCTGGCTCAAATTCCTTGTCACCTTTGCGCTGGCACTGCTGATTGGTATTTGTACCAGCGCCTGGGCCGGTGAACTGGCTGCGGGTATGCCTGATGCCCTGATTGCGGTGATGATTGATACCTCTCTTGTCTTTACCGGCTCGCAGATAACATATCGCCTAGTCTGGCAACCTCTACTCCAGGCACGTTTACAGCCACTTGCCGCGCAGCAGGAGAAGATGAAGCAGGTTCACGAGTAACACTTGGCAAAGCAGCATCTGTTTGTGTCTATATCACAGGTGCTGCTTTGGTTTAGTTGCCGTGCTAATCTTTTCCTCTGGTAAATGGACATGACGAAAGAGTGTCCAGAGCGAAGCGTCATAGCCGACTTTGAGAATGCCAGCCAGAATAAAAGGTAGACCCAGGGCAAGCCAGAAACCCTGGAGGAGTAGACCTGAGATAATTGGACTGCTAACAGAGCCAACACTTCTTGCTAGTGAGGTGGTACTCGCTGCTGCTGTGCGTTCTTCGGGTGCTACCAGGGCCATTGTGTATGCCTGCCGTGTTGGAACATCCATTTGTGAGAGTAATTGTCGTAGGAGCAGAAGACCTGCCGCAATAGGAAATGTCGGAGCGAAAGCTATGAGGATCAGTAGTACATTTGAGGGCAAGTGAGTAAAGACCATTGTATTCAGTAAGCCAAAGCGACGTGCCAGTGGAACCGCAGCCAGAAATGAGCATGCAGAGAGTAGATTGGCACCGAAAAAGAGGACAGAGAGATAGGCCAATGGTACACCGAAGCGCAAATGAAAGTAGAGTGCCATCAAGCTTTGCACAACCAATCCACCTGCTAGCGCATCAACGCTAAAAAGTCCTGTCAATTTTAGAACGATGCCTTGCGAATGCCCTAGTGGAGGTAACAATCGTTGCCAGAGATGTTGTACGTGTGTTGTGATACCTTGTTTTACTTCCACATGTGGTGAAAGTCTGGTTGAAAGGAAAACTACCACAAGCGCAATAAGAGCATAGATGCCAAAGACGAGCCGAATCCCTATACTGAGTAGTAGATGTAAGCGTACCAGCAAGTCCGGTAAACCGGCCCCCAGTGCGCCAATGGCGATGCTGAGTGATGCTATCAGATTGTAACGTGCGAAGAGGGCTGTGCGCTGTTCGGTAGGAACAATATGTGCAATCATTGCCTGGTCTAGTGGTAAGAAGGGAGCTGTTTCTGACCCTGATGCTCCTAATGTACCCAGGAACGCTGCGAGTAGCAAAATAGGATAGCTAGTAGTCAATCCGAAAACCACTCCGGTTATCACCATGAAGCAAGCAATAATCATAAATGTGCGTCGGCGTCCCCATGTGTCCGCGTTGAAGGCAATGATGTAGGTGCCGATCATATCACCAATTAAGGCGATTGTAATCAGCAGACCAATGGCAAGTGGCGTGTATCCCTCGTTTGTCAGTCCTATTCCAAGCACAATGGAGATTAAGCCGTAAGCCAGTGAACGTAATCCACGCATAACTAAAATAAGTCTGGCATCTCGTTTATATGCTTGCTGCGCCACGAACTCTCTCTCTACCACAGTGTTGTCTCCAACTAGCGATTTTGTTTATCTCCAGTATAGCATATAGAGTAGCCTTTATTAGCCCGCTTGCTATATATTGCGTAGTGGTAATGATAGAAATTCTGGTAACTATTCAGAAGGGTCAGGAAAAAGCGGGAAGAACGGGATGCCCCGCGAGAGTGCGATCAAGGGCTGAAAGCAGTTCGTTCCCTTGTTCGTGCAAGATGGAGAGATAACTGCAGATGCCACAAAACATCTCCGCTAGAAAGAATTTGGTGTCGAAAATGGTCATCGTATCAAAGACAAGTACCGTAGGGAAATTTCAATGCTACACGTGCTTCCTCATGTGCCACATGGGGACAGAGAAAGTTGTTCAAGCTTCCTAGCTGTTTCCTCGTGTGCGGGGAGATAGACCACCATTTTCAGCCCTGGTGAGCCGTCGATCTGAAAGGAGCTGTGATCGAGGACGAGCGAACCTATTTGAGGATGAATGAGTTCCTTGCGCCCATCTTGTCGCCCTTGCACTTCATACTTCGACCACCAACACACAAATTCTGGACTGCGCTGCTGAAGTTCCGTAATCAATGCATGAAACTGTGCATCATTGCGATACTGGCTGTAACTGGTACGGAACTGTGCCAGCACACGCTGCGCGACACCTTCCCAGTCCACGATGTGACGACGATACTCCTTGTTGGTAAAAGTGAAATGCACGATATTGCGCTCTTCTACTGGGACAGTTGCGAAGTTTACAAACACCTGACATGCCATATGATTCCAGGCAAGTACATCCCACCTTCGACCAGTGATATACGCAGGATTCGTTCCCATCTGCTTAAGCAGTCGAAAGAGAAAAGGACTCACCTGCTCTTGCTGTGGGACAGGATATGCAGGAGACGTTTGCCCCGCAAGAAGAAAGAGATAAGCTTTTTCAGCAGGAGTCAGCCTAAAGGTGTGTGCCAAGCTCTCAAGCACCTGGGTGGAAACGTGGATGTCTCGTCCCTGTTCCAGCCACGTATACCACGTCACGCCAACACCTGCAAGGTGAGCAACTTCCTCCCGTCGCAATCCCGCCGTTTTGCGGCGTGCTACGCGCGGCAACCCCACTTCTTCTGGTAACAGATGACTTCTTCGAGTTCGTAAGAAGTTTGCGAGTTCTGAGCGTAACTCGTTTTGCGTCATACGATGTTCCTTTCCCTAGTAGTGCCACTACTAGTATCAACACACTCTGGTATAGCTTTAGAGCTTATGGCAAGATATTACCATACGTAGATATCACTGTGAAAGGAAATTTTATATGAAAGCAGCTATGTTGAAAGTACTCGGTCAGCCTCTCAGTATTGAAGATATTCCTGAACCTGTTCCCAGCGCGGGTGAAATACTCGTCCGTGTGCTGGCGGCTCCTATAGGCCATTATGCACAAGAAGTCTTTCGTGGAGACAGACCGTATCCTCTCGTATTGCCTCTTGCTCCCGGCTGTGGAGCAATTGGAGTTGTGGAAAAAACTGGACCTGATGCCACTCGACTCCAACCCGGTCAACTGGTGTTTTGTGATCCAATGGTTCGACCACGTGATGACAGCAGTACACCAGCCAATAGTATGCTGCAAGGATGGATTGCTAGAGGAGAGGGGCCACAAAAACTCCAAACCTACTTTCGCAATGGTCCATTCGCTGAAAAGATGCTCATTCCCCTTGAGAATGCTGTTCTACTCAACCATATGGATGGCATAGATCCAGTGAAACTGGCCTGGTTGGTTGCTCTACTTGTTCCTTATGGTGGCCTGTTGGCTGCAAACGTCCAACCAGGACAGACAGTGATGGTGAATGGAGCAACGGGTTACTTTGGTGGAGCGGCAGTGGCTGTCGCTCTGGCGATGGGCGTGGAACGAGTCGTTGCGCCTGGAAGAAATAAGTACCGTCTTGATATCCTGGTGAACCACTTTGGGGAACGTGTCCGTCCCGTTCTGCTCTCTGACGATGAAGCAAGCAATAGGCAACGCATTGCACAGGCGGCTTCGGGTCCAATTGACTGCATGCTCGATATATTGGGGCAAACGCAAGATACTGTGCCAACTCATCGCGGCATTCTGGCGGTACGCCCAAACGGAACCGCCGTTTTGATGGGAGGCGTTAATGCTGACATAGAGATACCGTACTGGTATGTCATGCATAATAACATTGTGATACGCGGTCAGTATATGTATCCACAACACGCTCCCTCGTTGCTCGTTGGCTTGATTCGCGCTGGTCTGCTCCGTCTCGATGTGTTATCAGCCCATACCTTTCCCCTCGAAGAGGTGAATCCAGCAATCCGGTATGCACACGACAATGGGAGTGCTTTTCATCTGACGGTGCTTATACCGTAGTGTGATGGTCTCTTTCTCTTTGCTTCATTGTTGAAGTCAATACAATTTCCTGAAAGAGGAAAGGAAACTTCTGGAAAGAAGTTGCAGAAAGAAAACAAGAGAGAAATCGTGTCCTACATCCTTAGCGGGGATTTAGGGAAGTAAAAACGCTGAGAATCCTAAGTACATATGAAGACGAGAAAGAGAAAAATATGATGCAAATAGACAGATTCTCAACCCCTCTGAGTAGTTACAAATTCTGTTTTATGTGGTATATTCGCCGTTAATGCGCACATATTCATACGTAAGATCGCAACCCCAGGCGGTAGCTATACTGTCGCCAAGCCCAAGAGAGATGCGGATGGTCACTTCCGGCTGCTGCAAGTAGGCTTTGAGTTGTGGTAGCATCGACAGCTCTAACGGTTTGCCTTGATAAACGACCAGATTCCCGAAGGCAATGGTCACTTTCTCCGGTACGATATCGCTCTGCTCGTCACATTTGCCGATAGCCATTGCGACACGGCCCCAATTGGGGTCCGCGCCAAAAATGGCCGTCTTCACTAGCGGAGAGTTGACGACAGCTTTGGCGATACGTTTAGCCTGAGCAAATGATGCCGCTTGCTCTACTGTGACCTCTAGTAGCTTTGTCGCACCCTCGCCATCGCGGGCCAGTTCTTTTGCCAGTTCGATAGCCATTGTGCGCAGCGCATCTCGAAAATCGTTTAATGGTACCTTGCCAGCTAGTCCATTTGCCATAATGGCTATAGTGTCGCTAGTACTGGTGTCGGTATCCACACTGACCATGTTAAAAGAGAGATTGACCACTTCACGCAGGCATTCTTGAAGGTCAGCGGCGGCAATTCGTGCGTCGGTGACAAAGTAGCTGAGCATGGTAGCCATGTTCGGCTCGATCATACCAGAGCCTTTCGCCATACCGACTAGCACCGCATCGCCAATTTTGCAAGCGCGGATTTTGGGATGCGTATCGGTGGTCATAATGGCCTGGGCGCATAGATGCAACTGACCAGTACGTAGTTCACGCTGAATACCCTTGATACCTGTGCGTAGTTTCTCCATTGGTAGCGGCCAGCCGATAACGCCTGTCGATGATGGTAAAATATCCTGGGGTGCGATACTCAATTCATCAGCTACCAGACGCACGATCTCGCGTGCATCGGCCACACCTTGCTCGCCGGTTGCGACGTTTGCGTTTTTGCTATTGATGACGAAGGCTTGCAGTTGACCATTAGCGACATGCTCGCGGCCAACAATAATCGGTGCGCCACAGAAACGGTTTTGCGTAAACATCGCGGCGGCAGCAGCTGGTACCTCAGAGGCGATGACGGCGAAGTCGAGCGTTTCATCTCGAATACCGACATTTTTGACGCATGATTGAAATCCTCGTGGTTCATAAGCTAATGGAGGCATAGGTTTTCCCCTTTATTGATTTCTGCCTCTATTGTATCGTTCCAGAAAGCCGTATGTCTATAGTGGCGAACAGAGAAAAAAGGGTGGTTCTACAGGCCACCCTTTTGAAACCGTTGAGATGTGTATTACACATGTTCAAAGGTAATAGGCAAACTTTTCACTCCGTAGACGAAAAAATTGTCCGAGGGCTTTAGTGGAATGTCACGCACACGTTGGATATTTTTGCAGCGTTGCAGCATAGCCGTCAAAGTGATCTTTGCGGCCACGTGAGCTAGGGGCGCTCCCAGACAGAAGTGGATGCCTTGCCCGAACGCGAGATGGCGATTGGGTGTGCGCCGAATATCAAAGGTATCGGGGTTTGGAAACTGCGTTTCGTCGCGGTTGGCCGAGCCAGCCAGCAGGAAGAGCATCTGCCCCGCTTTGATTGGTGTTCCGCCGATTACTATATCCTCGGTAGTTGAGCGTACCAGCAGTTGTACCGGCGAGAGATAACGTAAAATCTCTTCTAATGCATCAGAGAGTAGTGAGAGATCAGCCTGTACTTCTCGCATGGCGTTAGGATGCTCATCGAAGCAGAGGAGCGCGTTACCAATCAGATTGGTCAGTGTCTCATTGCCCGCAAAGAGCAATAGCACACAGAAGTTGATAATGTCCCGCTCGGACAACGGTGTACCTTCAATCTGTGAGTTGAGTAGGGCATCGATCTGGTCATCGGTTGGCTCTGCGCGATGACGCGCGATAGAGTGCTTGAAATATTCGTTCAATTCCTGAAAACCTGTGATACGAATGTCAATAGCCTGCGCTGAGGCTTTCGCGATCATCTGTTTGATGCGCTCAATATCCTCATCAGGAATGCCAAGCATCTCGTTGATAATGCGTAGCGGAAGCTGTCCCGCTAGGTCGCTCACGACATCCATCTGACCTCTGGGGGTGACTGCATCCAACAACTCATTGACCAATTCATGAATGCGTGGTGTGAGTTGTGCGACTGAGCGCGGCGCGAACGCCTGATTGATGAGTGCGCGTAGTTGCCGATGGCGAGGGGGGTCCATATTCAAAATACTGCGTGTCGGCAGGTTCTCGGAAACCTGGTTTTCTGGTGGAAGATAGCGTTCGGCGGAGAAGCGCGTGCAGCCGTCGCACGCTCTGCTGCAGCACGTGCGCCTCGTTGTACACGGGGACGATGATGGAGATCAGCTGGGAGGCTGGCGCTGGTGTCATGGAGTGCGGGTGAATCGCGCGAGCCGTCCGCCCTGTCCCGCGCCCCAGCCGGTTGCCTTCACCGCGCTCTGCCGCAGCCGTCAGTCCAGCCAGCGCCGCACCCCCGCGGGCGCCCTCGCGCCTGGCCTTGACCTGCTCGAGCCGCGCGATCTCCTGTGCGCTGCGCGCGAGAAACAGATAGCCGCCCTGGCGGAACCAGATGTTGACCCCGAGCTCCTTGGCGAAGCTCTTGCACAGCGCGACCGACTCCTGCATGAGCCGGATGTTGACCTCGGTCGACCACTGCTGGCGGATGCCGCCGCCGTTGCGTCCCGAGGCGCCGGAG